>NZ_JBEYTW010000016.1:0-136347 GCF_040643275.1 Spirillospora sp. NPDC047418 | reverse complement strand
GCTGGGGGGGGCGCCCCCGCGCGTTGGTGGGCGCCGGCGCGCCGGCCGCCCCCCCGGGCCGCGGGGGGGCCCCCCCCCCCCCCCACGTCTCGTCTACCCGGACGTTCTGTCCAGACGTTCTGCCCGGATTTTCCGCCTGGCCCCCTGCACGTTCTGCCCGGCTCCCTGTTCGCGGTTCCGTCAAGGAATGGTCGGGAATGCGCTGGCGAATGGCGCATCGTCCCTGGTCGGAGGCGTGATCACCGTAGGGTCCGTGCGCATGCGCCGATCTTGGGGATGCGGCGCGCTCGCGTTCACCGGACCTGGGGGGCATGTCTTGACGGGACGCTGGAAGATCACCGCCGCGGCGGCGGGAGTGGCCGCCGTGGGAGCGGCGGGCTGGCCGGCCGCGGGCCGCCCGGCGGCCGCCGGAACCACGCCGGGCCGCACCGGGCCCTGGGTCCTGATGGCCCAGGAGAACTTCGACCGGCCGCTGCACATCGACGGCGCACCGTGGCGCCTCGACCCGCAGGGGTCGCGCAGTCCGTGGAACGTCGACGCGTTCGACGACGACGGCGAAGCCTGGAAGAAGATGAGCGGGCCGCTGTTCGAGAAGCAGCTCGACACCCTCAACGTGTTTCGCAAACGCGTCGCGTTCGGGCGGGACGGCTGGCTGACCGCCGAGGTCGCCGCCGTCGACAAGGACCGGGACGGGCGTCCCGACTCGCGTCCGGGCGTGTCCAGCGCGTCCCTGCCGGGCGGTCAGAAGGCGGCGCGGATCTCCGAGCCCAGCTGGGACGCCGGGGTGCTGATCCGCCCCACCCGCCCGCTGCCGCCGCGCTACCGCGTGGAGATGACGCTGCGCGGCATCGACTTCGGCGGCAAGCGGCACGGCACGTTCGACTACAACGGCAGGCACAACGGCTACACGCGCGAGCCGTGCAAGACCCGTTACCCGTGGATGTTCACGGGCGCGCTACCCGGCAAGACCCGCTGCGAGTACCCGGACGTGACGAAGGAGAACGGGTTCTACTACCTGACGATCCTCGACTACGCGACCCCGGCGCCGCACGGCAACCCCGGCATCCACTACCGCCGCAAGGTCATCATGGACGGCTACTACAGCGACGACGCCCGCTGGAAGAACGCCGGGACCTGCAACCCGAAGACGGGCAAGATCTACCGGACGTTCGACGGCACCTTCAACGGCATCAACGCGCTCTTCGTGCGCGGCGACAAGTTCCGCGAGGCCGCCAACAACAACATCAGCAACGAGTACTACATCAAGACGGCCTGCGGGAACGTGTCCATGGACAAGCCCTACGGGCCGGGCGGCCGGTTCAAGGAGCACCTGGCGAGCGCCGAGATCCGGCCGGAGCTCATGCCGAAGGCCGCCTACCGGTTCGCCGTGGAGCGGGACGCCACCGGGTACACGCTCGAAATGAGCGGCCCGTTCCTGCACATCGGGCAGGCCACGCTGCGCGTCCACCACGACTTCGTGGAGGACGGGCGTCCGATCTGGCACTACAACCAGACTCCGGGCGAGTACGACGGACGCTTCGACCGCCGGCTCGTCCACAAGGGCCCCGCCGGGACGTACGTCACGGAGCACTCCTGGCCCAAGGGCTCGGCCTACCCGGACTCCTTCATCATCGGCGACCCGCACCTGAACTACTACGAGGGCGAAGCGTACGTGGACGACATCCGCCTCTACGTTCCCAAGCCCGCCAAGTAGGTCCGAGACCTCGGTGCGGCTCAGGATCACGGCCCGGGCCGGACGCCACGGCCGCGGAACTCAGCGGAGCGTCTGTGTCAGCCGGACCTCGGTCTGGTCGATCTCGCCGGTCCGGACGGTCACCGAGATCAGCCAGCGTCCGGCTGCGGTGAGCGGCGGCGTGCGGGCCGAGTAGCGGCCGGTGGCGAGCCGTTCGACCTGTGCGCCGATCGGCCCGATGCGCCGGTCGGGTTGCGTCCACGTGATGTCCAGCGCGGCCACGTCCATCGGCTTGCCGGAGCCGTCCCGGATGCCGACGGTCGAGCCGGTGAGGCCGCGCGCCCGGTTGGGCATGCGGATCACGAGGGCGCCGGACCCGGCCGGCCCGCCGGTGTCGAACGCGGTGGTCAGCGTGACCGGTTTGGCGGCGTACGCCGTCCCGGCGGGCTGCATCGACACCAGCGGTGCGGTCACCATGATGACGGCCAGCGTCCCGGCCGTCTCCACGGCCACCAGGCGGCCCAGCCGGACCGGCACGGCCGCGGTCCTGCGCCGCAGCAGCACGCGCCGGGAGAAGAAGGCGACCGCCAGCACACCGGCGACGAGCGCGAGTTTGACGAGCAGCGTTCTCCCGTAGCCGGTCGTCGTGAGCGCCTCCGGGGTCTCGACCCGCAGGCGGGCCTGGTGCAGCCCGCTGAGCGCGAGCACGCCGACGCAGCCCGCCGCGACCCACGAGAACCGCGCGGCCGCGGTGACCGCCGCCGGATCGTCGGCGCGGCCCCGCACGATCACCGCGAGCGCGATCAGGCCGCCCACCCACAGCCCCATCGCGCACACGTGCGCGGTGCCCGCCAGCGTGGTGAGCAGCGGATGCGGGCCCGCGACGGCGTGCCCGGACAGCGGCCAGGTCGCCGCGAGGGCGGCGGCCGCCACCGCGGCGCAGGCCCCGAATACCAGCCGCTGCCTGTTGTTCGACACGGGCAGCCGCGCCCACGCCCGGTGCAGGAGCAGGGGCGACAGAACCGCGATGACCGTCTGGACCGCGATCGCGCGACCGGCCGGATCGAGCACCGCCGCACGCAGCGAGGCCGGACGGAACGCCGACGCCAGACCCGTCCCGTTGACGTACGGCGTGTACAGCAGCAGGGCGCCGAGTGTGCCGGTGACCAGCGCCGCCCAACCCGCGGCCATCACCCATCGCACCCCCCGCACTTCAGGGCCCTTGCGGAAGCCGTAGGCGCAGAAGGCCGCCACGCCGGCGAGCATCGCGAAACCCGCGTACCCCAGGAAGTGCGCGACGGTGCGCAGTACCGCCACGGTCCGGACTTCGTCCGCGGCCCCGCCGCCGTCGCCTCCGCCGGCCTGGGCGGCGCTCGGGTGGCCGACCGCGAAGGTGAAGGCGCCCGCGACCGGATGGGAATCGGCCGAGACCACCCGCCAGCTCACCGTGTACGTGCCCTGCCCGGCGTCCGAGGCGCTCGGCGGGCGCACGGTCACGGTGACGGTGGAGCCCTCCTCCGATACGTCCCCGCCCACGTCCTGACCGGCGGGGCTGAGCACCCGGATGCCGCCGGGGACCGGGCGTACCGGCTCGGTGAAGGTCAGGCTCACGCGCGCCGGTGCCCCGGACACGACCTCGCCGTCGGCGGGGGTGGAGGAGCGCAGCATCGTGTGCGCGTCCGCGGGAGCGGCCAGGAAGGCGAGCGCGGTGAGGGCGAGCGCGACGAGCGCCGGCGCGAGAGCGACGGGCCGCAGCAGGAGCGGGCGGTTCATCAGTGCGACGGCCGCCGGCGGGCGAAAATCCCGGTGGCCAGCGCGAGCAGCGCGACCAGGAGTGCGGCGCCGCCGAGGACGGTGGACGCCGTGACGCCGCCATCGTCGTCGGTCTCGCTCACCGCGGCGGCGGGCGCGGTCGCCGGAGCGGCCTGCTCGGCCAGGGTGAGCGACGGCGCGGGATGCTCGGGCTTCTCTGCGCCGCTCGGTATGTCGATCCACCGGACGACGTCCGTTTCGCCGGAGGCGTCGGTGTAGGTCTGCAGCGCCTTGAAGTACAGCTTGGGGGTGCCGGTGGGCAGCGGGCCGAGCGAGACGCCGAACTGCTGGAACTGCCTCGGGGCGATCTTCCCGCCGGACCAGACGATCTTCGTGACCGCCTCGGTCACCTCCCGCTCGCCGGTCTTGATCGGCTTGTCCAGCTTGTCGACGGTGGTCTCGACCTTCCAGCCGGGGGTGGGCTGGACGAGCACGGAGGCGATCGGGTGGTCGGCGGGCAGGAACAGCTCCACCTTGGTGGTGTCGGCGTCGGGCTTCTCGTTGGGGACCCGCACGGTGATGGCCCCGTAGCCGCCGGGCTCGGCCGTGCTCGGATCGATGGTCACGTGCGCGAACGCGGTCGAGGACAGCGCCGTGAGCAGCGCGGTGGCGGTGATCGAGCCGGTGATCAGGGCGCGGCCGAGGATGGACGGGGCGGGCATGGTGCCTCCAGGGGGAGGTGCGGCATGGCACGGGGGCGGTGACTGCTATTTTTCACGAATGATCTCGTTTTTACAGGTAGTACGCCGCAAAATGCAAGTTATGCACCATTTTCCCTGGTCAAATGGGGTTGCAGATGCGGCGGCGTTGGTCGCGTCTAGTCGCCCTGCCGACCGAGGGCAGGTTTTTCACTACTCGCGTGGTTTTGGCGGCGCTACAGCCAGGCCGCCGTCGGCCGCAGGCCGGGCCAGGGGTGCGGCGGGCACTAGGCGGGCCGAGCGTGGGGCACGACGCGGGAAACCGGACAGGAATGCCCGGACGGGTCAGGCGGCGGGCGAGGCCGAGGTGGGGGCGGCGAGGTCTTCGCCGACCAGGCGCAGGCCGTCCAGGTCGTGGACGTCCTCGGCCTGGGCGGGGACCGCCGTGACCGGGACGGTCGGGTGCGTGGACGCGAAGTGGTCGCGCAGGCGCTCCTCGCGGGCCGCCAGATGCATGCGGTCGGTGTGCAACCGGAGCAGCGCCGCGGTCAGCGCGTGCTCGCCGCGTTCCTCAAGGGTCTCGGCGGCGGCCTGGCTGCGCGCCGCCGACAGCCCGTCGGCCGCGGACTCGTGGACGCGGTTCACGACGAGCCCGGCGAGCGGCATGCGCTCCTCGGCGAGGCGCTCGACGAAGTAGGACGCCTCGCGCAGCGCGTCCGGCTCGGGGGCGGCGACGACGAGGAACGCGGTTCCGGGGGTCTGCAGGAGCTTGAACGTCTTCTCGGCCCGCTCCCGGAACCCGCCGAACATCGTGTCGAACGCGGCGACGAACGTCTGCACGTCCCGCAGCAGCTGGACGCCGAGGACCTTGTTGATCGCCCCGGTGAACATGCCGAACCCGGCGCTGATCACCTTGACGCCGAAGCGGCCGCCGGTCTTGGCCGGCGCGGCGAGGATCTTCATGAAGCGGCCGTCGAGGAAGCGGCCCATGCGCTCGGGGGCGTCCAGGAAGTCCAGGGCGTTCCGGGACGGCGGCGTGTCCACGATGATGAGGTCCCAGGCGCCGGAGCGGTGCAGCTGCCCGAGCTTCTCCATCGCCATGTACTCCTGCGTGCCCGACAGGCTGGACGACAGCGACTGGTAGAAGGGGTTGGCGAGGATCTGCTTCGCCCGGTCCGGGTCGGCGTGCGCCTCGACGATCTCGTCGAAGGTGCGCTTCATGTCGAGCATCATGGCGTGCAGCTCGCCGTCGCCGCCGACCTCGATCTTGCGGGGGCTGTTGTCGAGCTCCGACAGGCCCATCGACTGGGCGAGCCGGCGCGCCGGGTCGACGGTGAGGACGACGACGTCGCGCCCCCGCTCGGCGGCGCGGACCCCGAGCGCGGCGGCCGTGGTCGTCTTCCCGACACCGCCCGACCCGCAGCACACGATGATCTTCGTGCGCGGGTCGTCGAGCAGCGCGTCGACGTCCAGGGCGGGAGGGGTCTTGCTGATCGGGCTCATCGATTCACCTCTGCCGCGGCGGTCATGCGGCTCCTGGGCGCGGAGGGCGGCGGGGTCATGCGGCGCCCTGGGCGCGGAGGGCGGCGGCCAGGTCGTAGAGGCCGGCCAGGTCCATGCCGTCCGAGAGCATCGGGAGGGTGTAGCGGGGATGGTCGACCGAGTCGAGGCGTTCCTTCTCCCGGCGCTGCAGGGCGGTGCGGCGGGCGTGGTCGGTGGCCTCGGCGGCGAGGACGGCGGCGATCTGCTCCGCGTCGTGCTCCAGCCCGGCGGCCTTCACGCCGCGGACGATCTCGTCGGTGTCGAGGGTGCCGGCGGCGGCCGCGGTGAGGTCGTCCTCGCCGAGGACGGGCTCGTGCTCCATGTTGACGATGACGCCGCCGATCGGGAGGCCGACCGCAGTGAGGTCGCGGATGCCGTCCATCGTCTCCTGGACGGGCATCTCCTCAAGGAGGGTCACGAAGTGTACGGCGGTCTCCGGGCTGCGGACGACCTTCATGACGGTGTCGGCGTGGTTCCGGACGGGGCCGACCTTGGCGAGACCGGACACTTCGTCGTTCACGTTGAGGAACTTGGTGATGCGGCCGGTGGGCGGGGCGTCCATGACGACGGCGTCGTAGATGAAGGACCCGTTCTTCCTCTTGCGGCGCACCGATTCGGAGGTCTTGCCGGTGAGGATGACGTCGCGCAGGCCGGGGGCGATGGTGGTGACGAAGTCGACGATGCCGAGCTTGGTCATCGCCTTTCCGGCGCGCTTGAGGTTGTAGAACATCTCGAGGTACTCGATGAGCGCCTCTTCGGTGTCGATGGCGAGCGCGTACACGTCCCCGCCGTCCGGGGCGACCGCGACGCGGCGCTCCTCGTACGGGAGGGGCGGGCAGTCGAAGAGCTGGGCGATGCCCTGCCGCCCTTCGACCTCGACGAGCAGGACCTTGCGTCCGCCGGCGGCCAGGGCAAGGGCGAGGGCCGCGGCGACGGTCGTCTTGCCCGTGCCGCCCTTCCCGGTGACCACATGGAGGCGTACGCCGTCCCAGTCGGTGTCTCTCGCGCTCACCCGATCGACCATATCGTTCACTCGGCAAACACTTCAGAGGGCGCCCGCCCCTGTGCAAGTGATCCCTGACACGGTTCCCCGCAAGATCATCGGTGCGAGCGTTGTACACGGGCGTGCCCGCGCGGTTAGCTGGGAAACGTGAGCCGTCCACGGGCGGTTCCGTCCGGATCTTCGCGGGTCCGGAGTTCAGCCGGTGTCCGGGTGACCCCCGGGCGCTGGCCGCCCACGTGAGAAAGGTGGCCGTGATGGAAGCGGTGGCCCTCATCATTGTGCTGATCGTCGTCGTCGGGGGGCTCATCGTCCTGGCGTCGTCGATCCGCGTCGTACAGCAGTTCGAGAACGGGATCGTGTTCCGGTTCGGCCAGGTGCAGCGGGGCGGGCAACTGCGTCCCGGCGCCGTGCGCCAGCCCGGCCTGACCGCGATCGTGCCGATCGTCGAGCGATTGCAGAAGGTCAGCCAGCAGACGATCACGATGGGTGTGCCGGCGCAGGACGGCATCACCCAGGACAACGTGAGCGTCCGCGTCGACGCGGTCGTCTATTTCCGGGTGGTCGACTCGGTGAAGGCGATCGTGAACGTCCACAACTACGGGTACGCGATCTCGCAGGTGGCGCAGACGTCGCTGCGGTCGGTCATCGGCCAGGCCGACATGCAGGAGCTGCTCGGCGAGCGCGAGAAGATCAACGCCCGGCTGCGGGTGATCATCGACGAGATCACCGAGGGGCCGTGGGGCATCCTGATCGAGCGGGTCGAGATCAAGGACGTCTCGCTGCCCGAGGGGATGAAGCGGTCGATGGCCCGGGAGGCCGAGGCGGAGCGCGAGCGCCGCGCCCGCATCATCACCGCGGACGGCGAGTTCCAGGCGTCCAAGCGCCTCGCCGCCGCCGCGGAGATCATGTCGCAGGACCCGGCGGCCCTCCAGCTGCGTCTGCTGCAGACGGTCGTGGAGGTGTCGGCCGAGAAGAACAGCACGCTGGTCATGCCGCTGCCGGTCGAGATCCTGCGGTTCTTCGACAAGGTCGCGGGCGGCTCCGGATCCTCCGGGGACGGCGGCGGCGACAAGCTCGACCTCGGGGAGCGGCTCGCCAAGGCCGAGCAGGAGCTCGCCAAGGCGGCGGAGCAGCCGTCGACGCTGGCGTCGGCGGAGAACGTCCCGCCGGTCATCGGCCTGGACGAGCCGAAGCGCGAGTCCTCGCAGTCCGGCGAGTCGCCGTCCGGCGACCCGCGCGGCATCACGAGCGGTGACCCCGGGACCGGTCCGCAGCCCGGAGAACGGCAGAGCTGACCTCCGGCCCGGGGCCGCCGGTCGCACCCGGCGGCGCCGGAGGCCGGACCGGCCAAGGTCAGGGGATCAGGACCAGCCGGCCCCGGAGGGCACCGGACTCCAGGCGGGCGTGCGCCTTGCGGGCTTCCGCCAGCGGGAGCGTGTCGGCCACACGGAGCGTCAGCCGGCCCTGGTCCACCAGCTCGACGAGCGCGGCGAGCTGGGCGGCGTCGGCGCGGATCCACGCGCTGCGGACGGTGATCCCGCGCAGCGGCACCGGGATGGCCGGGCCGCCGTTGACGGCCGCGAACGTCCCGCCGTTGCGGACGGCGTCGAGCGCCGGCGCGGCGAGGAGGGCGGCGTCCACGGCCCCGTCGACGCCGCCGGGGACGAGCGGCCGGACCGCGTCCGCGAGGTGGGCGCCGCGGGGCACGAACATCTCCGCGCCGAGGCCCCGCACCAGCGTCTCGTCCGCCGCGGAGGCGGCGGCGACGACGCGGAGCCCGCGGTGCGCGGCGAGTTCGACGGCGTAGCCGCCGACGGCGCCGGCCGCACCCGTGACCAGCAGCGTCGCCCCGGACGGCAGGTCGAGGAGGTCGAGTGCCTGCAGGGCCGTGAGGCCGTTGAGCGGCAGCGTCGCCGCCTCGGCCGGGGAGGCCGAGCGGGGTGCGCGGGCGACGGCGGACGCGTCGAGGACGATCTTCTCCGCGTAGCCGGCCAGCGGCACGTCCAGCCGGTCCTGCAGGCCGATGACCTGGTCGCCGGGTGCGTGCCCCGCGACGCCGGGGCCGACCGCGTCGATCGTGCCGGCGACGTCCATGCCGATGCCGAACGCAGGCCGTGCGTCGAAGGACATCAGCCCGGCGGCGGCCAGGGCTCCCGCACGGACGGCCGCGTCGACCGGGTTGACCGCGGCGGCGGCCAGCCTGATCCGTACCTGGCCCGGTCCCGGGGCGGGCTCCGGGACATCGGCCTCCTCCAGTGCGTCCGGTCCGCCGGGTGCCTTGACGATGATCGCGCGCATGCCGGAACTCCTCGTGAAACGGCGTGGGTGTCGCGGGGAGAACCCCCGCACTGATCACTGTCGCCGGAACAGCGCGCGGCCGGAAGAAGTTACTTCCGGGTGCGTTCGGCACCCGGAGGTGAGCCCCAGCATGGCCACGATGACGGCGGCGCAGCGCCGCGAGCAGGAGAGGGCGGCGTTCGGCGCCTTCATGGAGACGTGCCCGATGAACCAGCTGCTGGGCATCGTCGGCAGGCAGTGGAGCACGATGATCCTCTGGGAGCTGGCGGCGGGCCCGCGCAGGTACGCCGAGGTGGGCCGGGCCATGCCGGGCGTCAGCGCGAAGATGCTCACGCAGACGCTGCGCTCCCTCGAGCGGGACGGCTTCGTGGCGCGGACGGTCACGCCGTCCGTCCCGGTTCAGGTCGAGTACGCGCTGACGCCGCTCGGCGACCGGATCGTCCCGCTCATCGCCACGATGATCGACTGGGCGAACCAGCACATCGACGGCGTCCACGCCGCCCGCGCGCACCACGACGCGGCCTCGGCCTGACCGGACGTCCGGGCGGTCGGCGAAAGGCGGGCTCGAACGGGGTTCCAGTGGGGTCATCGCTAGGGTGACTGCCATGAAGAAGTGGGAGTACGCGACCGTTCCGCTGCTGGTGCACGCGACCAAGCAGATCCTTGACAACTGGGGGCAGGACGGGTGGGAGCTCGTCACCGTCCTGCCGGGGCCGAACCCGGAGAACCTGGTGGCCTACTTCAAGCGCGAAGTCCAGTCGTAGCGAACCGCCCCTAACGGCGAACGCCCTCAACGAGGAGGAGTGGTCATGAGCACGCCCGAAGAGCGGCTGCGGGAACTGGGGATCGAGCTGCCGGACGTCGTCCCGCCGGTCGCGTCGTACGTCGCGACGGCCCGGACGGGCTCGCTGGTCTACACGGCGGGCCAGATCCCGCTGGTGAAGGGCGAGCTGGGCGCCACCGGGAAGGTGGGCGCGGAGGTCAGCGCGGAGGAGGCGGCGAAGCAGGCGCGGATCTGCGCGCTGAACGCGATCGCGGCGCTGAAGGCGGAGGTCGGCGAGCTGTCGCAGGTCGTCCGGATCGTGAAGGTCGTCGGGTTCGTCGCCAGTGCCCCGGACTTCACCGGGCAGCCGCAGGTGGTCAACGGGGCGAGCGACCTGCTGGCCGAGGTGTTCGGGGACGCGGGCAAGCACGCGCGCAGCGCCGTGGGCGTCGCCGTCCTGCCCCGGGACGTGCCCGTCGAGGTGGAGCTCATCGCCGAGGTCCGGTAGGACCAGGCTTGACGGAATGCCATTCGGTATGTCCGAATGACACGCCATGAGCACTGTGCACGGGCTGAAGCTGCCGGAGAGCTTCCGGGATCGGATCGAGGACATCCGGGCGGGCCGGGCCGAGCCCGTCCCCGCCCGGCATGCGGCGACCGTCGTCGTGCTCCGCGACCACGACGAGCACGGCCTGCAGGCGTTCATGCTGCGCCGCGTCCGGTCGATGGCGTTCGCGCCCGGCGCCTACGTGTTCCCGGGCGGGTCGGTCGATCCGCGCGACGGCGAGGCCGAGCTGGCGTGGTGCGGTCCGGCGCCCGCCGCGTGGGGTTCGGCGTTCAAGGCGGACGAGACGGTGGCCCGCGAGCTGGTGTGCGCGGCGGTCCGCGAGACGTTCGAGGAGACGCTCGTCCTGCTCGCCGGGCCGACCTCCGACACCGTCGTCGACGACACGCGCGGCGACGAGTGGGAGGCCGACCGGCAGGCGCTGCTGGACCGCTCCCAGTCGTTCGGCGGGTTCCTGGACCGGCGCGGGCTCGTCCTGCGCGCCGACCTGCTGCGCCCGTGGGCGCACTGGATCACCCCGGCGATCGAGCCGAAGCGCTACGACACCCGCTTCTTCGTCGCCGCGATGCCGCCGGGGCAGCGGGCGCGGGACGTCAGCACCGAGGCCGACCAGGTCGCCTGGGTACGCCCGGCGGAGGCGGCCGAGCGCGCGGAGAAGGGCGAGTGGATGATGCTGCCGCCGACGATCGCGACGCTGGCGGAGCTGGCCGGGTTCGACACGGTCGCGGACGTGCTGGCCGCGCCGCGCGAGATCGTCGTGCACGAGCCGACCGCGGAGATCATCGACGGCGAGGCGTACCTCGTCCTGCCGGACGGCGTCGGACGGCACTACGGGCTGGGCTGACCCGTGCCGCACGGAATGCCCCGCTCCCAGGCCCTCATGTGGCGGCTGGCCGGTACGTCGGCGCTGCGGCATCTCGACCGTTTCGGCTGGAACCCGGTCCGGCACCCCGACCGGGCCTCGGGCAGGATGGGGGATATGACCGAGATTGACGGGATGGGTACCGAACGGGCGACCTGCGTGCTCGCTCCGAACCCGTCCGCCATGACCCTGGACGGCACGAACACCTGGATCATCGCCGAGCCGGGAGCGGACGAGGCCGTCGTCGTCGATCCCGGGCCGAAGGACGGCAAGCACCTCAAGCACGTCCTGGACGTCATCGAGGCGCAGGGCCGGAGGGTGGGGCTCGTCCTGCTCACCCACGGCCACCCCGACCACTCGGCGGGCGCCGGGAAGTTCGCGAAACTGGCCGGAGGCCCGGTCAAGGTGCGGGCGCTCGACCCCAAGCACCGGCTCGGCGACGAGGGGCTCGCCGAGGGGGACGTCGTCACCACCGGCGGCCTGGAGTTGCGGATCATGGAGACGCCGGGCCACAGCGACGACTCGCTGACCTTCTGGCTGCCGGCGGACGGCGCCGTCCTCACCGGCGACACCGTGCTCGGGTACGGGACGACCGTGGTGGAGGGCAGCCTCGGCGACTACCTCGGCTCCCTGGACCGGCTCCGCAGGTTCTCCGCCGATGTCGAGGCCGCCACAATCCTCCCCGGCCACGGCCCCAAGCTGGACGACCCGATCGCCGTCCTCGACCACTACATCGACCATCGCCGCGAGCGCCTCGCCCAGGTCGAGGCGGCCGTGGAGGCCGGGGCGCGCACCGCCCGCGAGGTCGTCGAACGCGTCTACGCCGACGTCGACAGGTCGCTGTGGCCCGCGGCGGAATGGTCCGTCCAGGCGCAGCTCGACTACCTCGACTCGCGCCGGTGACCCCGGCGGCGCCGCCGATGCCGTGCGCGCCGGGGGTCCAACGCTGAGCGCCGCGTCGTCGGACGCCTGGCGTTGGACGCGGGCGTGCCTACTTGGAGCGCTTGCGGAGGCGTTCGATGTCGAGGATGACGACGGCGCGCGCCTCGATGCGCAGCCAGTTGCGCTGGGCGAAGTCCGCGAGCGCCTTGTTGACCGTCTCGCGGGAGGCGCCGACGAGTTGCGCCAGTTCCTCCTGGGTGAGGTCGTGGTGGACGTGCAGCCCCGCCTCGGACGGCTGGCCGAAGCGCTCCGCGAGGTCGAGCAGCGCCTTGGCGACGCGGCCGGGGACGTCGGTGAAGACCAGGTCGGCCATCACGTCGTTGGTCTTGCGGAGCCGCTGGGCCAGCGCGCGCAGCAGCTGGACGGCGACCTCGGGGTGCCCGGTGAGCCAGGGCCGCAGGTCGTCGTGGCCGAGCCCGGCGAGGCGGCACTCGGTGACGGCGATGGCGCTCGCGGTCCGGGGGCGCGGGTCGAACAGCGACAGCTCGCCGAACATCTCGCTCGGGCCGAGCACGCTCAGCAGGTTCTCCCTCCCGTCCGGCGCCGTCCGGGTCAGCTTGATCTTGCCTTCCAGGACCACGTACAGGCGGTCCCCGGTCTCCCCCTCGTTGAACAGCGTCTGACCGCGCGCGAGCCGCGCCTCGGTCACGTTGGCGCGCAGCGCCTTGGCGCCCTGCTCGTCGAGGGCCTCGAAGAGCGGGGCTCTGCTCAGAACGTCCACGTCGCGATCGGTCACGCTTCTCCTCCTCGAACACCTACATGACTAGTGTGACGTACGTCCCACCGCGTGCGTGAAGGCAGGGTCACGGCGCGCCGAAACGCGGGACCGGGGGGTACTGCGTCCCACGGCGGTCATGGTCCCGTTTGCCCAGTGTACGGACCACCGGGTGAATGCCATCACAGCGGTCTCATCACCTGATTAAGGGACGAGCCAGGCGGGTAGCGTGCGTGCCTTACCCTGAGCGGATGCAGAGCTCGGTGTCCGGCCCCACGCCGCGCCGGCTTCCGCGGGGCCGCCACGCGCTGTCCCGCGCGGAGGTCGAGCGGGTGCACCGCGACCGCCTCTGCGGGGCCATGGCCGAGGCCATGGCGGAGAAAGGATACGTCGGAACCTCGGTTGAGGACGTCCTCAAACGGGCCCGGGTGTCCAGGCAGAGCTTCTACGGGCTGTTCTCGTCCAAGCTCGACTGCTTCATGGCCGCGTTCGACAAGGCGAGCGAGCTGCTCAGCCGCCGCCTGGAAGGCGCCGTGGGGAACACCGGAGGCGGCCAGGGCGACCCGGCGGCCCGGTTCGAGCAGGTCGTGACCGCCTACCTGGACGCGCTGGCGTCCGAACCGGGGTACGCGCGATTGTTCCTGGTGGAGGTGTACGCGGCCGGTCCGGAGGCCATCCGGCAGCGGTCCGAGATACAGCGAGCGCTGGCCGAGGCACTCGCGGGCCTCATGGGCGTGACCGGGCCGGAGGGCGAGTTCGCCTGCCAGGTCGTCGTGGGGGCGGTGAGCTCGATGGTGACGCCCGCGATCGCGGCGGGCGACATGGAGGCGTTGCGGGCCATCGGGCCCCCGATCATCGACCATGTGCGCCTGCTCGTCCGGTCGGGAGCCCTGGACGCCGACTAGCGCGTGGTGATGCTCACCCGCGTGGTGGTGACGCTGTGTGCGCGTGGGAGCGTGACAGTGAGCCGCCCGGACGGCCCGGCTGTCGTCTTGATGACCCGGTGCGTCCAGCCCTGCGTCACGCGGAGTACGGCACGGGTGCCCGGACGGTAGGACGCGGGTGTCGTGACCGTGGCGGTTCCAGCGGCCCGCAGCGTGAAACCCGTCCTGGACGCCTTGGAGAGCGCGCTGAACTCCTGGGCCTTGCGCCGCTTGAGCGCGACCGTCCAGCCCCACTGCGACCAGTTCCGGTCGATCGATCGGTAGGAGGTCTTCGCGGGCGGACGCGGCGGGTCGGCGAACGTCCGCATCAGCGGGCCGATGTGCTGCCGCAGGTCACGCGCCCAGTACGGGAACGTGTGGGTACCGAACACGTAGTCGGTGTAGCGGCTCGGGATCTTCAGCTCGTCCAGCCGCCGGTGGAAGCTGACCGTGGAGAAGTGCGTGAGGGCCTCGATGCCGATGGCGGCGGGATCGGGCGCCGGCGGGTCGAGCGGCCCGGGGATGCCGGTCGCGGTGTAGAGCGCGATCCGCATGCCGCGCAGGTTGGTCGCGAGGCTGGCGGGGTCGTGGCCGCGCCAGTTGATCCCGTCCGCGAGCCGGTTGCCGAAGATCGCGTCCGGGCCGACCCCGTCGAGCGCGACCGCGATGTAGGAGACGACGGCGGCCGCGCCGACCGCGGACACCGGGTCGTAGGCGATGTCGGGCGCCCCGGAGAACGACGCGGCGGACACGAACAGCCCGGGATGCCGGGACGCGTAGCTCATCGCCCCGAACCCGCCCTGGGACAGCCCGGCGACCGCCCTGCCCTCGCGGCGGGCGACCGTGCGCAGGTTGCGGTCGATCCACGGGATCAGCTGGCCGACGTGGAAGGTCTCCCACTTCGACGGCCCGAGTTCGGTGCTCGGGTCGGCCCAGTCGGTGAACCAGCCGCCGCCGTTGCCGTCGAAGCCCGCGTCCGGCATGACGGTGATCAGCGGCCGTCCGGCGGTCGTCTTCTCCGCGTCGCCCGCGTCGACCCAGTCGGAGGCGCGTCCGGACGTCCCGTGGAACAGGTAGAGGACCGGGTACCGCGCGCTCGCCCGCCGCTCGTAACCGGTCGGCAGCAGGATGCGGACGTCGACGGCACGCCCCAGCGCGGCCGTGCTCACCCGCACAGCGTACTGCCGGTCGTCGATACGCCGCACTTTCACGACGTGGATGCCGCCGCCGTCCGTGAACCGGACGCCGCGCTCTGCGGCCTGCGCGGGCGCGACGAGCCCGGCGGACGCCGTGATGAGGGCCAGGAGTACCGCGGTGAGGGGAACTGGGCGCATGACGGTGACCTCGTCGGCTCGATGGGGGAAACGAGTTGGGTCAGGGGCGGCGGGGGTGGTCGGGTTGGATGCGCAGGGTCGTGATCAGGGTGGCGAGCATCTCGTAGTGGGCGACGAGCGTGGTCAGCTCCACGCACTCGCCCGGGGTGAGGTGGGCGCGGAGGCGTGTCCAGGTCTCGTCGTCCAGGTCCTGGTCGGAGTGCAGCCCGTCGGCGGCGGCGAGGATCGCCTGCTCGCGCGGCGTCCAGCCCTCGGCGGACGGGCCGTCCTTCACCCGCTCGACGTCCCGCCTGCGCACGCCGGAGCGGCCGGCGATGCGGACATGGTGGTCGAACTCGTAGCGGCAGTCGCGCAGGTGCGCGACGCGGAGGATCACCAGTTCGGTCTCGCGGCGCGGCAGGGTGCCGCCGGGCATGAGCCGCCCGGCGAACCACAGCCAGCCGTGGAACAGGCCGCGGCGGCGCGCCAGCGTCAGGAACAGGTTGGGCGGGCCGGTCCCGGCCACGAGCCCCGCGGCCCGGCAGACGAGCCAGTTCACGACCCCGACGTCGCGGCGGCCGCCCGGGGGGACGCGCGGCGTCGTCACCGGTCGGAGTCCGGTTGCGGAGTGGTCAGTTCGACCTGTTCCTTGCGCGCGATGTCCAGAACGTGGCGCAGCCCGCGCTGGGTGACGGCGTCGACGACCGGTTGCGCGACCATGCGGACCGGCAGGACGCCGCCGACCCACCAGGGAGCGACGACGCGCTTGGAACGGCGCGCGATCCCGCGTTCCAGTGCGTCGATCCCCACCTTCAACGGCGTGACCGCCGAGATGAGGTTGCTCGCACGGCCCGAGTTCGTCAGTGCCGACGCGGCCTCGGTGCCGAACCCGCGCCGCGTCATGTCGGTGTCGAGTTCGGCGAAGTAGGCGACGCCGGCCTTCGCGCCCCACGGCCTCAGCTCGGCCCTGAGTGTGTTGCCCAGCGCCTCGACCGCCGCCTTGGACGCGCTGTACGCACCGAGCAGGGGTGCCTGGACGGCCGCCGCCAGCGACGCGACGGCCAGCGCGTAACCGCGCTCATGGCTGATGTGCGGGCCGGCCGCCCGGAGCGTGTTGTAGACGCCCAGCACGTTCACCCGCAGGCTCTGCTCCAGGACGGCCGGGTCGCCGCCGATGATGGGCATCTGCGCGGCCACACCCGCGTTGGCCACGACCACGTCCAGGCCGCCGAGCTCCCGGGCCGCGAGGGCCGCGACCTCCTCGACCCGGCCGCGGTCGGTCACGTCGCACGTCCACCAGGGGGCGGATCCGCAGTCCGCGGCGACGGCGGCGAGCAGGTCGGGTTCCAGGCCGGCGAGGGCGACGCGTGCGCCGCGCTCGTGCAGCCGGGCGGCGAGGGCCGCGCCGATGCCCCGCGCCGCGCCGGTGATCAGGACCCGCCGTCCGGCGAGCGTCGCCGGCCACGGGGACGAGTCCCACCGGAAGGAGTCAAGGATCATCCTCCGACTCTAGCATTAATAAACATCTCCGTCTTTTTAACGTTCACCCGGGAATTCCCGTAATCGCTGTCCGGAACCGGCGTCTCTTCGTGCGGTGGCAGGCGACCTCCGAGGGTTGTGGTGACATGCGGGCGGTGGGTTGGATGGCGTGGTGGTAGCGGGCGTGGACGCGCGGCCGGACGCCGACCTTCTGGCGGCCGCCGGAGAGGGCGACGAGCAGGCGTCGGACGAGCTGTTCCGGCGCCACCACACGGCGGTGCTGCGCTACGCGCGAGGGCTGGTCCGCGACCAGCACCTCGCCGAGGACCTGGCCAGCGAGGCGTTCACCCGGACGTTCGCGGCGATGCGGCAGGGCCGCGGCCCGCGCGACGCCTGCCGGCCCTACCTGTACACCGTCGTCCGGAACACGGCCACCGACTGGGCCCGCGGCGACCGCCGCACCGTCGTGACCGACCAGGTCGCCGACTGGGCCTCCGCCTCCGACGGCGGCCCTCACGACGGCGCCGTCGCTGATGTCGACGAACTGGACGCGCTCGTGCGCGCGTTCCGCTCCCTGCCCGAGCGGTGGCAGACCGTCCTCTGGTACACGGTCATCGAGGACGAGCCCGTCGCGCAGGTCGCGGAGCTGCTCGGCATGGAGAATGGCGCGGTCTCCCAGCTGTCGTTTCGCGCGCGCGAAGGGCTCCGGCAGGCGTTCCTCGCCGCCAGCGCCGGGGGACGCCCCGAATGCGCGGAGTTCACCGCCCAGCTCGCCGCGAACGTGCGCCGCCCCGGCCGCCGCCGCACCCGCGCGCTGCGCCGGCACCTGGAGTCCTGCCCCGACTGCCGGCGCGCGGCGACGGAGATGACCGACCTCAACGGGCGGCTGCGGCGCGCGCTGCCCGTCGGCGCCGTGCTGCTGGGCGCGCCGTCGGCGCCGTTCGGCCCGCTCGGCCCGCTCGCGCCGGCGGGGTCCGGGGCGGGCTGGGCGCTGCCCGCCGCCGTGGCGGGCGGCGTCGCCACCGGGATCGCGATCATCATCTTCGGCGCCGGCGGCGACGGC
The DNA here is from genome assembly GCF_040643275.1 of Spirillospora sp. NPDC047418. Lineage (NCBI taxonomy): Bacteria > Bacillati > Actinomycetota > Actinomycetes > Streptosporangiales > Thermomonosporaceae > Spirillospora > Spirillospora sp. NPDC047418. The sequence goes on along the minus strand of NZ_JBEYTW010000016.1, from coordinate 118,736 downwards.
GCGCAGCCGCCCCGGCAGCCGGAGGCCGCCCCGCCGAGGCCCGCCGCGCCCGCTACCCAGACGCCGTCGGCGCCGCAGGACGTCCGCCAGCCCGACTACGCCGTCGCGACCCGGACTCCCGGCGCGGCCGCCGCGGCGCCCGGTGACGAGGCCGGCACGGCGTCCGGCGGGGGTCCCTACCGGGTGCGGAACACGACGCTGCAATCGTGCCTGGCGCCGAGCGGGACGGCGGTCGTCCAGCGTTCCTGCTCCAGCTCGGCGACCGGGTGGAAGCGCACGAACACCGGCGGCGGCTTCACGCTGACGAGCTCGTCCACCGGGGAGTGCATGAGCCGGGGCGAGGCGTCGGCGGGCGTCCCGTGGGAAGGGGGCAGCGAGTACTCGGTGGTCATGGCGCCGTGCGGCGGCCCGCACCAGGTCTGGACGCTGGAGCGGACCGCGCCGGGGGTCTACAAGCTCAGCAACGGCGAGGGGTACCACCTGCAGGCGAGCTGGTCCGGGCTGAAACCGGTGTCGTTGAAACCGTCCTCCTACGCGGGGATGGCGGCCCAGGGCTGGGCCGTCGAGGCGGCCGGCTGACCGCATCGGGCGCTCATCCGTAGCTGACGTCGTCGCGCGCGGAGGACGCGGGTTCGGTGTTGAGGGTGAGCCACGCGTGCAGCGCCATGTGCAGCTCCAGCCGGTCGGACGTCGTGTGGAGCGCGTCGCCGAACAGGTCCTCCAGCTGCCGCAGCCGGTACCGGACGGTCTGCGGGTGCAGGTGCAGGCGGCTCGACACCTCCGTGGCGTTGAACCCGCACTCCAGGCAGGTCAGCAGCGTCTCGGCCAGCCGGTAGCGCTGCGCCGGCCGGGCGCGCAGCAGCGGCCCGAGCCGCCGGTCGACCACCTTCTCGACCAGCACCCGCTCCCGCATCATCACGATGATCGGCATGTGCCGCTCGGCGGCCACCGGCGACGCGGCGGTGATCAGCCCCTGGCAGGCCAGCTCCAGGGCCTCGCGCGCCAGCCGCAGCGACGTGCCCGCGTCCGCGACCGCGACCGCGGGGCCGATCGCGGCCGTCCAGCCGTGCAGGTGCTTCTCCAGCATCCGGGCGCGGCCGGGGCCCTCCGGGTCGGGGACGATCAGGCACGGCTCGGCCAGGTGCAGGCCCGGCAGGACGTCCGGGGGCAGCGCCGGATGCCGCGTGTCGGGCCCGCGCTCGCGGAGGGCGACGGCGGCGACCGTGCGGGGCAGCGCCCAGTCCGCCTCCTGCGCCGGGCCGCGCAGTTCCTTGCGCGGCGAGCCGTCCAGCAGCAGTTCCAGCAGCCGCCGCCGGTGCTCGTGGCGCGCACCGGCGGCGCGGGCGGCGGCGTCCGCGTGGCCCTCGGCGACGAACGCGGCCAGCTGGTTCAGGTAGTCGAGGGCCGCGTTGGCGATCGCCGCGATGACGGCCGGGCTCGTCCGGTGGCCGAGCCGCTCGGCGCACTCGGTGAGCTGCTCCACCGCGAGACCCGTCCCGATCCGGGTCGCCGCCTGCCAGGCGTCCAGCGTCCGGCCCTCGCTGGCCTCCCCGACGCCGATCTGCCGCCAGAACTCCACCACCTCCGCCGAGGACGCGCCGGGATCGGCCATCAGCTCCAGGAAGTGGCCGATGGCGCACTCGACGCCCAGCAGCATCGCCTTGGCGTACCGGGGGTCGTGCGGCCGCGCGAACTCCGGCAGCCGCTGCTCGATCCGGCGAGCCCCCTCCCGGGCGATGCCCGGCACGTGCGCACGGAGATCCTCGGCGATCCGGGCGGCGCCCTCGAACGACAGATCGAGCTCGATCCGGCGAACGGGAAGGCGGACCACCTGGCTGAGGTCGGACATGGGGATCTCCTTCGGAACGACGTGCAGGAGAGACGGCGCATCCCCGGACCGATTACGCGCCTCGGCCGGAAAGTTCCGTCCGGGCCGCTCCTTCGGGCCGGGCGGCTCGCCCGTCCGGCCTGATCGCGGTGCGGACGCCGTAGGCTGGCCGGTATGGCGACGGAGGCGACCCCGAAGGCGCATGCCCGGAAGTGGAAGGACGAGTCACGGCTGGCGCTCGTCCGGCGTGCGCGCCGGATGAACCGGATCCTGGCCGAGACGTACCCGGACGCGCACTGCGAGCTGAACTTCGGGACCCCGTTCGAGCTCCTCGTCGCGACCGTCCTGTCGGCGCAGACCACCGACATGCGGGTGAACCTGACGACGCCCCTGCTGTTCTCCAAGTACCCCACCCCCGAAGACCTCGCGGCGGCCGACCCCGAGGACGTCGAGGCGATCCTGAAGCCCACCGGGTTCTTCCGCGCCAAGACGAAGTCGGTGATGGGGCTGTCCGCGGCACTGCGCGACCAGTTCGACGGGGAGGTCCCAGGGCGGCTCGAAGACCTCGTCAAGCTGCCCGGGGTCGGGCGTAAGACGGCCAACGTCGTCCTGGGGAACGCGTTCGACGTCCCCGGAATCACCGTCGACACCCACTTCGGCCGTCTCGCACGGCGTTTCGCCTGGACGACCGAAGACGACCCCGTGAAGGTCGAACAGGAGATCGGCGCACTCATCCCGCGCAAGGACTGGACGATGCTGTCGCACAGGCTCATCTGGCACGGCCGCCGGATCTGCCATGCCCGCCGTCCCGCCTGCGGGGCATGCCCGCTCGCCCGGCTGTGCCCGTCCTTCGGCGAAGGGCCGACCGACGAGGAGACCGCGCGCAAGCTCGTCAAACCGGGGCCGTTCTCATGACGGGAAGGAACGCGGCCGTTCCGAGGTTGGTACGAACGTGACCGACACCGCCCCCAGCTGGCTCGACCGTTTTCGCGAGGAAGGCCCCAAGACCCCGGTACCGCCGATGTTCCGGCCCGCGCCGGACGCCCGCGCCGCCGCCGTCCTGATCCTGTTCGGCGAGGGCCCGCAGGGCCCGGATGTCCTGCTCACCGAGCGCGCCGCCACCCTGAACAACCACGCCGGGCAGCCCGCGTTCCCCGGCGGTCGCATCGACCCCGAGGACGACGGCCCCGTCGCGGCGGCGCTGCGCGAGGCGCGGGAGGAGGCCGGCGTCGAGCCGGCCGGCGTGGACGTCCTGTGCACGCTGCCCGAGCTGTATCTGCCGCACAGCGCACACCGCGTCACGCCCGTCGCGGGCTGGTGGCGGGAGCCGTCGGAGATCGCGCCCGGCCATCCGGCGGAGGTCGCGCTGGTCGCGCGCGTCCCGCTGGACGAGCTGGTCGACCCCGCGAACCGGGTGATGGTGCGGCATCCGTCCGGGCTCCGGATGGGGCCGGCCTTCCACGTCCGCGACATGCTGGTGTGGGGGTTCACGGCGGCGCTGCTCACCAGCGTCCTGGACGCCGGGGGCTGGAACGCGCCGTGGGACACCTCCCGCGTCGAGGACCTGCCCCGCGAGGTTCTGGATCCCTCCGCCCGCGGCTGAGAATCTCCTCGACCGCCACCAAACCGGCACGGTTCGCGCGCGGCGCACATGATCCGCAGGTCAGCGCGGCGTTTCCGGAGAGTACGGCCCTGGTCACGGCCGCGTGTCACACCTGACGGCTACCCGGCGCACCCCAATCTGGTACATCGAGGGGACGTGAACCGGCGGCGCGGACCTATACGGTGAAGCGGTGCTGCACGACCACGTTCTCGACCTCATCCTGCTCGTGCTCGTCGTGCTGTTCGGGGTCTCGGGCTACCGGCAGGGCTTCATCGTGAGCCTGCTGAGCTTCGCGGGCTTCGTCGGCGGCGGCGTCGTCGGGGTGCTGATCGCCCCCCCGATCGCCGAGTCGGCGGTGGACGGGGCCGCGCAGCAGGCGCTGCTCGCCATCGTGATCGCGTTCCTCGCCGCCACCCTCGGGCAGCTGATCGCCTCGTCCGTCGGCGCGGTCCTGCGCAACCGGGTGACCGGGATGAACGCGCGCACCGCGGACGCGGTCGGCGGCACGTTCGTCAGCGCGATGTCGCTGCTGATCGTCGCCTGGTTCTTCGGCAGCCTGGTCGCCAACTCCGAGTTCAAGCCCGTCCGGACGCAGGTCAAGGGCTCCTCGATCATCAACGGCATCAACGACGTGATGCCGCAGCAGGCGCAGACGTGGTTCACCTCGTTCCAGGGGTTCGTGAAGAGCAGCGAGTTCCCGCAGGTGTTCAACGGCCTCGGCGGCGAGTCGGTGGTGCAGGTGCCGCCGCCGGACGAGTCCGTGCTGAGCACCCGGGGCCTGAAGGCCGCCAAGAACAGCATCGTGAAGGTGGTCAGCACGGCGCCGCAGTGCCAGCGCCGCATCGAGGGCACCGGGTTCGTGTTCGCGCCGCAGCACATCATGACCAACGCGCACGTCGTCGCCGGCGCGCGCGGGTCGTCCAAGGTGTCGACCATCAACGGCGACAGCAACCGGGGACGGGTCGTCCTGTACGACCCCAAGCGCGACGTCGCCGTGCTGTACGTGCCGGGGCTGCGGGCACCGGCGCTGGAGTTCGCCACGGAGGCCCGCGTCCGCGACGACGCGATCATCGCCGGGTTCCCGAAGAACCAGCCGTTCACAGCGGGCGCCGCCCGGATCCGCGCCCGGCAGACGGCGCGCGGCCCGGACATCTACCACTCCGGGCAGGTCACCCGCGAGATCTACGCCATCCGCGGCAAGGTCGAGCCGGGCAACTCGGGCGGGCCGCTGCTGTCCACGGACGGACGCGTCTACGGCGTCATCTTCGCGGCGGCGCTCGACACCGCGTCCACCGGCTACGCGCTCACCGCCGGGGAGGTCGCCCCCGACGCGCGCACCGGCGCCCAGGCCACCACCCCGGTCTCCACCCAAACCTGCTCCGACTGACTAGAGCGTGAGGCGGAGGGTGACGGGGCCGTTCTCGGGGCTTGCGGCCAGGTCTCGGGCGCGCTGGACGACTCCGCGTACGTTGATGCCGTGCGGAGGACCGGCCTCGTACGCGGCGAGGCGTTCGGCGGCGCGGGTCAGGAGCGCCTCAGCTCCGCCGGCGTTCCCCCGGCGGAGATGGGTTATCCCCACGGCGACCTGTGCCAGGCCACGCCAGAGTTCTCGTTCGGGCTCCGGGGCAGCTTTCCACACCGCCTCCAGGACTTCGTGGGCATGGAACGGACGGTCTGCGTCCAGGAGCCTTTGCGCCTCTTGCAACGCCTCACCGGGAGGCATGTCGAGGTCGTCCGGCATGGTGGGTATGCCGGTGGCACCGTGGGGCAATGGACGTCCGTAAGCGTCCCGTGGGCGTGCGTTGCGTGGGCGTCCAGACTGGTCCCGATCCCGCATGGCTCCACCGTACGCCCGGGGATGAGCGGTCAGGCTCCGGGTCGACGCTCGGGCTCCGGAGGCGGCGGTCAGACGCCGGGGTAGGGCCCGGGATGAGCGGTCGGGCTCGGGGTCAGCGGTCGGGCTCTGGGTCGGCGAGCCAGCCGAGGAGCTGTGCGTCGAACGCGCGCGGACGCTCCTGATGCGGGAAATGACCGGCGCCCTCGATGAGCTTCCAGCGGTAAGGGGCCGACACGTACCGGCCGGAGCCCTGGGCACTCGCCGGAAGTGAGCACGTGTCGAGCGCACCGTGCAACTGGAGCGTCGGTGCCTGGATGGGGGCGCGCATACGGTGCGCGTAGCGAATACCGTCCGGACGGGCCTGCGACCGGATCAACCAGCGGTGGTACTCGAGCGCGCTGTGGGCCGCCCCGGGGATCTGCACCGCCCTCCGCATGAGCTGCTCGGTGCGCTCGTCCGGCCAGCCCGGCCCGGACCAGTCGTGCAGGAGCCTGCCCACCAGCGCGGCATCGTCGCGGACGAGCCACCGTTCGGGCCACAGCGGCACCTGGAAGCCGAACGTGTGCCGCGCCGCCCACCCCTGGCCGCGCGGGTCGCCGGCGATGGCCTGCCGCAGCCGCAGCGGATGCGGGGCGCTCACCACCGCCAGCCGCTGGACGATCTTCGGATGGTAGACGGCCGTCGTCCAGGCGAGCAGCCCGCCCCAGTCGTGCCCGACGACGATCGCGTTCGCCTCGCCCAGCGCGCGGACGAGCCCGGCGGCGTCCCCGGCCAGCGTGACCAGGTCGTAGCCGCGCGGCGGCTTGTCGCTGCCGCCGTATCCGCGCAGGTCGACGGCCACCGCCCGGTAGCCGGCCGCGGGCAGCGACACCAGTTGGTCGTGCCATGACCACCAGAACCCCGGGAAGCCGTGCAGCAGCAGGACGAGCGGCCCCTCGCCGGCCTCGGCGACGTGGAAGCGCGTCCCGCCGGCGCTGACCTGCCGGTGGATCCACGGCCCGTCGACCTCGATCAGCGACCCGTCGTGCCCGGACATGGCGTCGGTCAGTCCGTCGGCTCGGTCTTGCGGGAGCCGCCCTTGGCGTCGATCGCCTTCGAGTCGCCGCGGCGCCGCAGGGCGGTGAAGTCGTCCTTCAGCGTCTTGCGGGTCCGCTTCGCGCCCTCGATCCGCTGGAGGATCTTCTTGGCGAGCCACATCAGGAGGGCGGCGAGCCCCGCGTAGACGCCCGCGACGATCAGGAACGCGGCCCACGGCCAGATGCCCAGCTCGGCGAGCCCCAGCGCGAACGCGATGGACAGCAGGATGACGATGAGCCCGCCCATCACCGCGGCGATGGTGAGCATCACGCTGCTGAGCGCGGCCTTCTTGGCGTCGGCCTTCAGTTCCATCTTGGCCAGGCTCATCTCGGCCCTGACCAGGTCGGAAATGCTGCTGGACGCCATCGCGACCAGTTCGCCGACGGACTTGTCCTCGATGCGCTCGCCCGGTAGTGCCTCGGACATATCGCTTTACTCCTTAGTGCGGGCGGGCGCGCACACGCACCCTTCTCGGGAAGACGGCCGCCGCGGCCGCCGCGGCGAGAACGCTCGCGATCAGGACCGCAGTGGTCACTCTCTCGAATTGTGACGGGTCGGTATAGGCCAAACCGCCGATCAGCAGCGAAACGGTGAAACCCACCCCGGCGAGGAACACGACGCCCGCGATCCCATGCCGGTGCAGGTCCTCCCGAGCGTCGCCAGGCCGAGCCGTACCGCCGCCCGGGCGCCGCCCAAGACTCCCACGAACCTACCGATCACCAGGCCGGCGCCCACGCCGAGCCCCGCGCAGGGGAACGGCCCGCGTCCCTGGGGCGCGGGCCGTTCTCGCGGGTCGGTCAGCCGTCGGACTTGGCGGACGGGAGCTTCTCGGAGATCAGGTCCATGACCGTGCTGTCGGCCAGCGTCGTGACGTCGCCGATGCTGCGGTTCTCGGCCACGTCCCGGAGCAGCCGGCGCATGATCTTGCCGGAGCGGGTCTTCGGCAGCTCCGGCACCATCATGATCTGCCGCGGCTTGGCGATCGGGCCGAGCGCCTTGGAGACGTGGTCGCGCAGCTCCTTGGCGAACTCCGGGCCCTCGACCTCCTCGCCGGCGCTGCCGCGCGGGATGACGAACGCGACGATGGCCTGCCCGGTCACCGGGTCGGTCGCGCCGACGACCGCCGACTCGGCGACCTTCGGGTGCGACACCAGCGCCGACTCCACCTCCGTGGTGGAGATGTTGTGCCCGGACACGAGCATGACGTCGTCCACGCGGCCGAGCAGCCACATGTCGCCGTCCTCGTCCTTCTTGGCGCCGTCACCGGCGAAGTACAGGCCCTCGAAGCGGGACCAGTACGTCTTGATGTAGCGCTCGTCGTCGCCCCAGATCGTCCGGAGCATGGCCGGCCACGGCTCCCGGAGCACCATGAACCCGCCGCCGCCGTTCGGCACCGACTGGCCCTGGTCGTCCACGACGTCCGCGGCGATCCCCGGCAGCGGGCGCATCGCCGCGCCCGGCTTCGCCGCCGTGACACCGGGCAGCGGGCTGATCATGATGGCGCCGGTCTCCGTCTGCCACCACGTGTCGACCACCGGCGTCTTGTCGGCGCCGATGTGCTTGCGGTACCAGATGTACGCCTCGGGGTTGATCGGCTCACCGACGGACCCGAGCACGCGCAGGGACGACAGGTCGTACTGCGCGGGGATGTCGTCGCCCCACTTCATGAACGTGCGGATCGCCGTGGGCGCGGTGTAGAAGATGGACACCTTGTACTTCTGGATGATGTCCCACCAGCGTCCCTTGTCGGGCGTGTCCGGCGTGCCCTCGTAGATGACGCTGGTCGACCCGTTGGCGAGCGGCCCGTACACGATGTAGGAGTGCCCGGTCACCCAGCCGATGTCGGCCGAGCACCAGTAGACGTCCGTTTCGGGCTTGAGGTCGAACACGGCCCAGTGCGTGTAGGCGCACTGGGTCAGGTAGCCGCCGGTCGTGTGCAGGATGCCCTTGGGGTTACCCGTCGTCCCGGACGTGTACAGGATGTAGAGCGGGTGCTCCGCGTCCATGGGCTCGGCGGCGTGCTCCTCGCTCTGCCGGTCGACGACGTCGTGCCACCACAGGTCGCGGTCGTGCTCGGCCACGTCCTCGCCGGTGCGGCGCACCACGAGGACGTGCTCGATCGTCGGCGTCTGCGCGACGGCCTCGTCCACGATGCCCTTGAGGTCGGACGGCTTGCCGCGGCGGAACCCGCCGTCCGCCGTGATAACGAGCTTGGCCTGCGCGTCGTCGATGCGGGTCCGCAGGGCCGCGGACGAGAAGCCGCCGAACACGACCGAGTGCGTCGCGCCGATGCGCGCGCACGCGAGCATCGAGATCGGCAGCTCGGGAATCATCGGCAGGTAGATCGCGACCCGGTCGCCCTTGCGGACGCCCAGTTCGAGCAGGGCGTTGGCGGCCCTGTTCACCTCGCGCTGGAGGTCGGCATAGGTGATCGTGCGGGTGTCGCCGGGCTCGCCCTCCCAGTGGAACGCGACCTTGGCTCCGCGTCCGGCCTCCACGTGCCGGTCCACGCAGTTGTAGGCGACGTTCAACTCGCCGCCCACGTACCACTTGGCGAACGGCGGGTTGCTCCAGTCGAGCACGTCGTCCCACCGCTTGGTCCAGGTGAGCCGGTCCGCCTGCTCCGCCCAGAAGGCAAGGCTGTCCTCGGACGCCTGCTCGTAGGCGTCGGCCTTGACGTTGGCTTCGGCGGCGAGATCGGCGGGCGGGGCGAAACGGCGCGTCTCCTGCAGAAGGTTCGACAGTGTCTCTTGGCTCTGGCTCAACGCGAAACTCCTTGCTAGGTGATGCGGGGTCGCCCGGTATCCCCACTTCACCAGGAAGGTCCCGGTCTTCACAAGGCCGGGATCCCTGATGTGGAAGACGAACTCGACCGGCCTCCACGCTGCGGACGGTGTTGTGATCCCCGACACAGCTGGCCTTCCCAGGTTCGCTATCCGGGAACCGCCTCCGTTCTACGCTTCTGCGGGGCGTTTCGCGAGTGCTTGTGCGGACCGCATAGGGTCGGGCCGTGACCGATGCCCTTGCTGATGTAGCGAAACTGCCCGGCGTGGACGGCGCCGTGGACGACGCGCGCAAAGCCGTCGACCGGCTGCTCGGCCATCGCATCCTGCGGCGGCGCAGTGCCGAGGTGTCGACGGAGTCCGCGCTGCGCGGCGCCCGTGCGTCCGCCGTCCTGGGCGGTGCGTCGGTCACGCTGGACGAACTCCGCACCACCGACCACCCGTCCGACCCCGTCGTGCAGGGCGCACTGCGCGTGTCGGCCGAACTGGGGACGTTGACGGAGACGTGGCGGAAGGCGCCCCGGCAGGCGCTCGCCCGTCTGCACGTCCTCGCGGCGGCGGATGCGGTCGACGGCGACGATCTGGGACGTCCGCGCTCGGCCGACACCGTCGTGCAGGACGTTCTCGCCCTCGGCGAACCGGCGTCGCCGTCGGAGGTGCCGGCACGCCTCGATGCGCTCAGCGGGCTCCTGACCTCCCCGACGAAAGCGCCGGCGCTGGTGGTCTCGGCCATCGTGCACGGCGAGTTGCTGACGCTGCGTCCGTTCGGGTGGGGGGACGGGCTGGTCGCCCGTGCGGCTCAGCGGCTCACCTTGGTGTCGCGTGGGCTCGACCCCAAGTCGCTGGTCGCTCCCGAGGTCGGGCACCTCGAACTGCAGGACGAGTACGCATCGGCGCTGCGGGACTACTCGTCCGGCACGTCCGAGGGTGTCGCGCGGTGGATCGTGCACTGCTCGTCCGCCATCGCCGCCGCCGCACGGGACTCGCAGGCGATCTGCGAAGCCTTCATGCGGGGCTGATCCTGTCGGTGGGTGCGGTCATGCTGGTCGGATGGCCGAACGCATGTATGGACGTCCTGCGCCACCCACGGAGACGACGATCTCGTCGGCGAACTGGGACTCGCGTGATCTGACGGGTGAGAACCACGAGAGCGTCCTGTTCGTGGATGTCGACATGACCGAGGCCAGCGGCGTCGGTGCCGCCTTCACCGACTGCACCTTCCGCGGAGTGCGTTTCAACGCGTCCACCCACACGGATGCGGCGTTCGTGAACTGCACGTTCGTTCGCTGCGGTTTCTTCGACGCCGCCTTCACCGGATGCAAGCTCGTGGGCAGCATGTTCGACGGCTGTACCTACGACCTGGTGAAGGTGAAGGGCGGCGACTGGTCGTTCACGGGTCTGCCAGGAGCCGACCTGCGCCGGGCATCGTTCACGGACGTGCGCATGCGCGAGGTCGACCTGACCGGCGCGCGTTGCGCGGGAGCGGAGATCCGTGGAGTCGACCTGTCGGGCGCGTTCCTTCACCAGGCGGACTTCTCCGGCTGTGATCTGCGCGGCACCGACATCTCCGCGATGGACCCGGTCACCACCGGGCTGAGGGGCGCGGTGATCGACCCGTATCAGGCGATCGTCCTGGCGACGTCCCTGGGCCTGGACGTCCGCGAGTAGGGATCCACGGGCGTTCGCGGGAGGGGGCCACAGGCGTCCGGTGGGAGGGGTCCACGGGCGTCCGCGGGCCCCAAGCGAACGGCGCCCCGCGCGGGGACGCCGTCGCCAGTCACGTCAGACCGGGTTACCAAGCGTGCACCTCAAATCCGTCGGATCGGGTCAAGCCCGTCTCGACGCGCCTCCCGCGGCTGGTCGCGCGTGGGTGCCCGGCTGCCGTGCTCGGACACATGGTCCGTAGATCCTGTCTACGCCCCATTCTCCCTGTTGACAAGCCCCTCTTCGGAAAGGCCGGCCCACTGTCGGAGCGCCGCGCCGGACGGGACACGGGTGCCTGATGGGGGCTTCGGGGGATATTCCGGACTATCCGTAACTCCCATCGCGGACCTGGAATTGATCACTCACTGTGATCGTTTCTTTTTGGCCGCCGATCGCGGATGCGGCCGGAAGGATCTTTAGATCTGCTGTACGCTCCCACTTCCGTCCCGATGCACTTCGTGTGCTCGGGCTCGGGACGCCCTGCCGTGGAGGGCATGGCGCCGTACGGCGCCCCGACGGGTGCATCCTGCCTGCCAGCGGAGAAAAATCACCATCTGGCGGGCGAGTTTGCGCCTCGACGGAACTCTCGGCGATCGGGCAGCATATGTTGTAACTGCCTAGACTGGAGTCAGCGAGTTTGCCTCTGCCATAGGGCTCACTTACGCACGGCATACCCTGAACTCCAACTGAGACTTTCCTGGAAACGGATCGGCTCTACCCCCCCGGAGCCGGCCCGTCCGGCGACCCCCGCTCTCCCCCCCGGCGGGGGTCGCCCTATCTTCGGCGGCGGGCGGCGGCGGCACCCCCGCCACCGCCCGCCCCCGACACCCACCGTCGGCGGTCCGCCGCCCGCCCCCGCTTGCCCTCGGCCTGCCGAAGTTATCCACAGTTCGTGGAACCGCGTCGCCCGTTGCGTCCCGGCACGCAAGGTGGATGTCTCCGAACGTCGAAGGAGCATCCGAATGAACCTCGCGGCATTGATCGTCACCGGCGACCCCGCCCTCGCCGACGGCCTGCTCCGGCTCGCGGCCGCCGCCGACGCCCACGCGGAGGTCGCCTACGGTCCAGACGAGGCCAGACCCGCCTGGACGTGGCCCGCCCTGATCCTCGTGGGCGCCGACATGGCCGCCGACGTGGCGTCCGCCGGCCTCCAGCGCCGTCCCGGCGTCGTCCTCGTCACCTCCGAGGGCGCCACCTCAGAGGCGTACCGCCTCGCGGTCGAGGCCGGCGCGCAGGACGTCGCCGTCCTGCCCGACCACGAGGACTGGCTGATCAACGCGTTCGCCGCCGCCTGCGAACCCGAGGGCGGCTGGGCCACCACCCTCTGCGTCGTCGGCTCGCGCGGCGGCGCCGGCGCCAGCGTCCTCGCCACCGCGCTCGGCCTCGCCGCCGCCGGCCAGGGCCTGCGCACCCTCCTCATCGACGCCGACCCGTTCGGCGGCGGCATCGACCTCATGCTGGGGCTGGAGGAGCACGAGGGCGTCCGCTGGCACGACCTGGCCGAACGCCGCGGCCGCCTGAACACCGCGACACTCCGCGAGACGCTGCCCCGCGCGGGCGACCTCTCCGTCCTGTCCTGGCGGCGGGGCGAACCCGTCCCCGTCTCCGACGAGGCCGTCCGCACCCTCCTCGACGCCGCCGCCCGCGGCTTCGACCTGGTCATCGCGGACGTCCCCCGCTACCCGGGTGACGTCGGCCGCGCCGCGCTTCGCGCCGCCGACGTCACGTTCCTGCTCGTCCCCGCCGAGGTCCGCGCGACGGTCGCCGCGGACGGCCTGGCCACCGCCCTCCGCCGCGACACCGCCGACCTGCGCCTCGTCGTCCAGGGCCCGTCCCCGGGCGGCCTCACCCCCGACGCGGTGGCTCAGGCCCTGAACCTGCCATCCGCCGGCACCTTCGACCGAGACCGGCGCCTCCCCACCGCCACCGACGAGGGCGCCCTGGAACGAGCCTGCCGCCGCGGCCCCCTGACGGACTTCTGCACCAAGACCTTGGCCGACCTGGCCCTCCAGCCCTACGCCTACCGAGAAGCAGCATGACCCACACCCCACGACACAGCGCCCCCACAATGCCGCGCCGCACAGCACGACAACGACGCGGCGCCCCACGACGCAGCGCTCCCAGCGCAACTCCTCCACGCCGCGGGGCCCCATGGCGCGGTGCTCCCAACGCAGCTCCCCCACGCCGCGGCGCCCCACGGTGTCGGCGCCACACGGCACGGCGCCTCATGATGCGGGCCCATGCTGCGGTGCCTCACGGCACGGCGTCGCCACGTCGCGGCTGGAAGGGGGCTGCATGAACAGGTTGTCGGACGCGGTGCGGGATCGGCTCGCCGGAAGTGGCGGGGAGGCGACAACAGGCCGGGTCGCCGCGGCATTACGCGCGGAGGAGCGGCTGCTCGGCGACCGTGAGGTGCTGGCGCTGGCGGACGAGTTATGCGCCGAGTTCGTCGGTGCCGGGCCACTGGAGCCGTTGCTGCGCGCCCCCGATGTCACCGATGTGCTGGTGAACGGGCCGGACGAGGTCTGGGCCGACACAGGCGCCGGCCTCGTCCGCACCCCGGTGCGCTTCACCGACGAGGCGACGCTGCGGCGCCTGGCTCAGCGCCTCACCGCCGCCGCCGGCCGCCGGCTCGATGACGCGGCCCCGTACGCCGACGCCCGGCTGCCGGGCGGGGTCCGGCTCCACGCTGTCCTGCCGCCGGTGGCCGCGGGCGGCACCTGCCTGTCCCTCCGGCTGCCCCGACGCCGCGCCTTCACACTGGACGAGCTGGTCACGGCCCAGACCGTCCCGCCCGAGGGAGCCGAACTCCTCGCCGCACTCGTCGAGTCCCGCGCCGCCTTCCTGATCACGGGCGGCACTGGTTCGGGCAAGACAACCCTTCTGAGCGGTTTGCTGTCCTTGGCGAATCCCGCTGAACGGCTGCTCCTCGTCGAAGACTCCGCGGAGCTGAAACCCGACCATCCGCACGTCGTGCGGCTTGAGGCTCGCCCGCCCAACATGGAGGGCGCCGGAGGCGTGACGCTGAACGACCTCGTCCGCCAGGCACTCCGCATGCGCCCGGACCGCCTCGTGGTGGGCGAGGTACGCGGCCGCGAGGTCGTGGTTCTGCTGCAGGCGCTCAACACGGGACACGAAGGCGGCTGCGGAACCCTCCACGCCAACACGGCCGCGGACGTTCCGGCCCGGCTCGAAGCGCTGGCCTGTGCGGCGGGCCTGAGCCGGGAGGCGGTCCACAGCCAGTTGGCCGCCGCACTGGACATCGTCGTCCACCTGGTGCGCGACCCGGGCGGAGGCCGCCGCCGCGTGGCCGAGATCTGCCTCCTGCACCGCGCGCCGGACGGTCTGGTCGGCGTTGTGCCGGCGATCTCCTTCACGGCATCCGGACAAGTCGTTCCAGCCCACGGCGCCGACGCCCTGCATGCTCGCCTGCGAGGGAACCGATGATCACCACACTCGCCGCGCTCTGCTCGGCGGCCGCCGTCTGGATGCTCCTGACCCCCGCCCCCGCCCTCCGCCGCATCGACCGCCTCGTGCCCCCTCCATCCAGCGACCTCTTGAGCGTCTTCAAAACCCGGATAGAGGCACTGCGGGAACGGAGAACCCTGCCGCGGCGCCGACGGACATCCGTCATCGAACTGTGCGACGCCATGGCCGCCGAACTGTCCGCCGGCCGGACCCCCGACGAGGCGTTCACAGCGGCCGCCGTCGTCCTGGACCCGCACATATCTCGAGAACTCCTCCACACCCCTCGCCCGCCGCCCGACCATCTGGACGAACTGGCGACCCGGCCGGGAGCGGAAGGGCTGCGCCTCCTGGCGGCCTGCTGGCGCATCGGCGCGGAACGCGGCGGCACCCTCGCCACCGTCCTGGACGGCCTTGCGGGCGCGCTCCGCGACGAAGAGGCCCAGCGCCAGGACGTGGCCGTCCAGCTGGCCGGCCCCAGAGCCACGGCCCGGCTGCTGGCCCTGCTCCCCCTCCTCGGCCTGGCGATGGCCGCGGCCCTGGGTGCCCATCCGATCCCGTTCCTCTGCACCACCCTCCCGGGCCTGGCATGCCTGATCACGGGCACCACCCTCAACCTGCTCGGCCTCCACTGGACCCGTCGCCTGGCCAAATCCGCCGAATCCCCCTACTAGCCACCCACACAACCCTTCCAAGCCCAAGCTCACCCCGAGTGGTGTTCGGGGTGCCGATCTTGCGTGGTGGCGAGACGTGGACAAACGGAGAGGCGGGTGAGTGATGACAGCGTTGGCGGCCGTGCTCTGCGCGGCAACTGCGGCGTTTCTTCTCCCTCGGAGGAAGTACGCCGCGGCGAAGAGATTGAGCGGCCAGTTCCGGGGGCGCTCACCAAGCTCCGAGGAGCCGAGCGGGCGGGACCCGCAGCGCTCCAGCCGGTGCGGAGCGGCTCCTGTCGCGCGGATGGACGACGTCGCGGGGATGGACGACAGGGAGGGAGGTCCGGAGAAATGGCGCGGGCGTGACGTCCTCCTTCGGCGTGCGGCTGCGGGTGCGGCAGGGGTGCTCTGCCTGGTGACGCTGGGCGGTGTGACGGGTGGCGTTGTCGGAGTCGTCGCCGCCGTGGCCGTCTGGTTCTCGTTCGGCCGCGTTGGGGGCGCGGAGCGCCGCCGCAGGAGGGCGCGGCTTGTCGCGGACCTTCCCGTCGCTGTCGACCTCCTGGCCGCATGCCTGCGCGGCGGCGCCCCATGGCATGACGCGGTGGCCGCGGTCGCGGACGCGGTCGGAGGCCCCCTCGGGGACGAGTTGCGCGCCGTCTCCGTCCAGATCCGGCTGGGTGCCGACTTGGCGGAGGCGTGGCTCGCGCTCACGCGGGAGCCGATGCTCGCGCCGCTCGCCCGTGCGGCGGTCCGTGCGGGGTCCACCGGGTCGGCCCTGGCGCCGTCCCTCGGCCGGCTCGCGCGCGACCAGCGCCGTACGGCGCGGGCGGCGGCCGCCGCGAGAGCCCGTGCCGCGGGCATCCGGGCGCTGGCCCCGCTCGGGCTCTGCTTCCTGCCCGCGTTCGTCCTCCTCGGCGTCGTCCCGGCCGTCGCGGGGATCGCCGCGACGATCCTCCTGCCCTGGTGAGCCGAGGTTTTCCACAGAATCGCGTTCGAGTGTCGTCCGGAGCCGCGGCACAGCAGCCTTGAGAAGAACCACGAGCGAAAGGAGCCCCATGCGGGCGATGAAGATGGTGGTGCAGCGGTGTTCCAGAATGTGCGGGGACCACGGGATGTCCACCGCGGAGTACGCGGTGGGCACCATCGCCGCGGCGGCCTTCGCCGGTCTGCTGTTCAAGATCCTGACGAGCTCACAGGTGAAGTCCCTGCTCTTACAGATCATCGAGAAGGCCCTCAAGATCGCGGGCTGAGGGATCGCGGGACCGTCACGGCGGAGATCGCCGTGGCGCTCCCCGCCCTCGTGCTGATCACCGCCGTCGCGCTGTGGGGCCTGTCCGCCGTGTCCACGCAGCTCACCTGCACGGACGCCGCCCGGACCGGTGCCCGCGCGGCGGCGCGCGGCGAGTCCCTCACCGCGGTCCGCGACCTCGTGGTGAGGGCGGTTCCGAAGGGGGCGACGGTGCGCGTCCGCCGCGACGAGACGACCGTCCTGGTGGACGTGTCCGTCCCTGTCGCGCCCCCTGCGGCCGTCGGCCTTCCGCCCCTGATCGTCCATGCCCACGTGGCCGCCGCGACAGAACCCGGCGGCGTCACGTTTCCGTCCGGAGACCAGGCAGGAGGTGGAGACCCAGGGCACTGAGACGTCCCGGCGGTGGAGAAGGCCAGTTCCCGCCTCTGAGCTGGGCTGCGGCCGGGTGTTGGGGAGCGTCCAGATGGCGGCTAGAAAGGGGTGACGTCGTGCCGTGGCCACAGTTGCGCGACACGGATCGGGGGTCGGGGACGATCTGGGTGCTGGCGTTCGCGGCCGTCGTATGGGTGTCCGGGGTGGCGGCGATCGCGGTGGGCGGAGTGCGGGCGGCGAGGCACCGGGGAGATGCCGCGGCCGACATGGCGGCGCTGGCGGCAGCCGCGCACGTCGCGCACGGCGATGAGGCCGCATGCCGGCGGGCCGCGGCCATCGCGGTCGAGTCCGGTGCCCGGCTGTCCGGCTGCCGGGTGAGCGGAGACATCGCCGCGGTCTCGGTGACCGTCCCTCTGGAGGTGCCGATGGGGATCGGGAACCTGCGAGTCGTTTCCCGGGCCAGGGCTGGCCCTGTGGGGCGGGACGGCGTACCCTGACGCGACACGGCTCGTTGCACTGGATGTCAATAGAGTGGGAGGAGTCGCGGAGGATGCGAACACGTTTCTCTTCGTCATCGTCCTGTGACTTCTGCTACCCGGTGGTACGTTACGCTGCCGTAAGCCCATAGTTACCACCGGACGCGTATGCCCCCCGCAGGCCCTCGGCGGGATGAGACGAGCAGGACGCTGTCGAAGGGATTGAGGCGTGACCATCATTCGCAGGATCGGTGCAGTCGCGCTCGCGGCGCCCCTTGCGATGAGCTTTCCCGTGCTTGCCGCCGTGCCCGCGCAGGCGGCCTCGACGAGTGTGATCACCCCGGCGGACGGGGCGGTCATCACCAGCGGGTCTCAGCTGACGGCCAAGGCGCACTTCGACTTCGCTGTCACCATGCAATTGCGGGTGGACGGCCCCGGAATCGGCGACACGTTCCTCGCGGAGAAGGGCCTCTCCGGTGACATGGCGGGCACCTTCCCGATCACCCGGAACGGCAGCTACAAGGTCTTCCTGAAGGGGAAGCAGACCGGGCACATCTACGACTCCAACACGTTCACCGTGCGGATCGCGCCGGCAGCTCCCACTGGAGTGGCCGCGAACGTGTCCGGCAAAAAGCTCGTAGTGAAGTGGAACCGAGGCCTAGAGGACGACCTCATCGGTTACGCGCTCTCCGGTTCCGGCGTGAAATCCAAGTCGGGCTCGGTCGGTTCCCTGTGCCAGGGGACCAGTTGCTCCGCCACGCTGTCGCTGACCCGGTCCCTCGGCGCCGTCTCGGTGGGCGTCCGCGCGAGTCGCTCCAACGGGACGGGCGGGTCGCTGTACTCGTCCACCGCCTCGGCCACCGCCACCGTGGGCGGCACTTCCGGAACGCTTCCCGGTGGTGGCACCGCACCGTCCCTGCCGTCCAACTCCAGCGTCCCCAGCGCCAACACGCCACTGACGCCGTTCAACAACGAGTCGCCGGTCACACTCCCGTCCGTCCAGCCGGACGGCGCGACGCCCGGCTTCGCCTACCCCGCGCCGCAGATCGCCACCGACTCGCCGAAGGCCCAGAACGTCGCTGCCACCGACCGGCTCCAATGGGGCAAGAGCGTCGGCATCGCGCTGATCCTGCTGATCGTCGCCGCCCACCTGGGAACCTGGACGCGCCGCCTGCGCGTCGCTCAGGCGGGCACCAGCAGCAACGGCATGGCGGCCCGGATCGCGCGGAGCGGCACCGGCCGCAAGCGGGTCAGGAAGTCCCAGCAGCAGATCGCTCGCGCCGAGGCCATCGCCAAGACGGCCCCCGTCCTGTCCGACATGAAGCACGCGAAGCCCGCCGGCAAGTCGTCATCCAAGACCAAGCCCGCCCGCCGCCCCGCGACTCTCGGCAAGGGCTCCAGCGGAGTGAACGTCCGCCTCGCCACACCCACCCCCGAGAACAAGCCCAAGCGCAACCACCGCCGCAAGTAACCACACGCCCCGGCGCCCGAGCCCGCTGCAGCCGCGTGCCTTGGTGTTCGGGGCGCCGCGGGTAACCGCACGGTCCGGCATTCGGTTTGCCGCGAGTGACCGCGCGCTCCGGCGTCTGGGCCGCTGCGGGTGGCCGGGTGCCCTGGTGTTTGCGACGCCGTGGGTGGGTGCATGTCTGGGCGCCCGGGACGCTGCTTGTCGCGCGTGCTCTGGTGTTCGGTTTGCTGCGGGTGGCCGCGTGTGCGGGTGTTCGGGCGTCGCTGCGGGTGGTTGTTTGCCCGGCGACGCTGTGGGTGGCCGCGTGGGGTGGGGTCTGGGGTGTTGTGAGTTGGCGTGTGCGCTGGTTTTCGGGGTGTTGTGCGTCGTGGTCTTTCGGCTTTCGGGGGGCTGCGGGTGGTTGCGTGGCTTGGTGGTCGGGGCGTGGGTTTGGAAGGTGTGCGGCCGACTGGTGCGATGCGGCGTGTGTTTGCTTGCGGTGGTGTGGGAGGGCTGGCGGGGGTTTGGGTAGGGGTCTAGGCTGCGTTGCCAGTTGGCTTGCCCGGATCGTCCGGCTATGCGTCCTGTCGTCCGAGACCTCGGCCCTGTTCTGTTCGGGCCGGATGGAGAGGAGACCTCCGCATGATCTTCCTGGGGCTGATCGTTGCGCTCGCCGCCGGTGCGGTGGGTGTCGCCGTGGTGCTGGACAACTCGGGCGGCGCCCAGATGTCCGTGTTCGGCGACGGGATTCCAGGGGTCACGCAGGAGTGGCACGTCTTCATGGCCGGTGCCGTGGTGGCGATCGTGTTCATGGCCGGTGTGATGGTGGCGACGCTGGGGCTCCGGCGGGCGATCGACATGCGGCGTGAGCTGCGGGACCTGCGGGAAGAGCACGAGGAGTCCCTGCAGACGCTGGAGATGGAGCGGCGCAAGCTGCAGCAGGCGCTCGCCCAGGCACGCCGCGGGATGGACGACCGGCCTTCGGTGCCGGCCCAGCGCGTCGCGCCGAACTGACGGCAGGGCCCGGCGGGGCCCGGCGGGGCGGTGGTCGTGGGCCGGTGGCTCTGGCCGTGCCCGGGGCGATGACCTGCACTGTGGTCGGAGTGGCGGCCTGCGCGCTCTTGGAATCTGTCCGTGGTGGCGCCGCGAGTGGGCTTGCCAGTGTGCGGTGGGGGCGTGGCTGGGGTCCGCTGCAGCGCGTGCCGGTCAGGTGGTTTCGGGGGCGTGGGACAGGAGGACGGCGAGGAGGGTCAGCGCGCCCTGCTTGTCCAAGGGGTCGTTGCCGTTGCCGCATTTCGGTGACTGGATGCAGGACGGGCAGCCCGTGTCGCACTCGCAGGACTCGATGGCGTCTCGTGTCGCGTGCAGCCAGGAGGAGGCGTCCGCGTAGCCCCGTTCGGCGAAACCGGCGCCGCCCTCGTGTCCGTCGTACACGAACACGGTGAGGAGACCCGTGTCGGGGTGGACGGCCGTGGACACACCGCCGATGTCCCAGCGGTCGCATGTGGCGAACAGGGGCAGCAGGCCGATCGAGGCGTGTTCGGCGGCGTGGGCGGCGCCCGCCAGGTCGAGATCGTCGTCCAAGGAGGAGATCTGCGATTCGGAGAGCGTCCACCACACGGCGCGGGTGCGGAGGGTACGGGGAGGTAGGTCGAGGGGTTTCTCGCCCAGCATCTCGCCTGTTTGCAGGCGGCGCATCTGGTAGGCGACGACTTGGCGGGTGACTTCGACGGTTCCGAAGCAGAGTGTGGCCTCGCCCCAGGCGATCGACCGGAGCCGTTCGACGATGCTGATGTCGGTCACATCGCGAGCGGTCGTCGAGTAGTCGGGGTCGGCCGCTTCTACGAGCGCGACGGAATCGTCCAGGTCGAGTGTCTGGACGATGTAGGACTCGCCCTGGTGGATGTAGACGGCGCCCTCGTGGACGGTCGTGTGCGCTGACGCCTCGTCCACGGTGCCGAGGAGGCGTCCCGTCGACATCTCGACCACCTGGATGGGGGCCCCGCCCGCCCCGCGGATGTCGGCCAGGTCGGCGGCCTTGTCGCGGCGCGTCCAGTACCAGCCGGCCGGGCGCCGCCGGAGGAAACCGCGCCGGACGAGGTCGGGCAGGAGGTCGGCGGTCGCCGGGCCGAACAGCGGGAGGTCGTCCTCGGTGAGCGGGAGTTCGGACGCGGCGGAGCAGAGGTGCGGTTCCAGGACGTAAGGGTTGTCCGGATCGAGGACGGTCGCCTCGACCGGCGTCCCAAAGATCGCCTCGGGGTGGTGGACGAGGAACGTGTCGAGCGGGTCGTCCCGGGCCACGAGGATGGCGAGGGCGGGCTGCCCGGAGCGTCCGGCACGTCCGGCCTGCTGCCAGAGGGACGCGCGGGTGCCGGGCCAGCCGCAGACGAGGACGGCGTCGAGCCCGGAGACGTCCACGCCGAGTTCAAGGGCGTTCGTGCTCGCCAGGCCGACGATGGAGCGGGAACGCAGGGCTGCTTCGAGTGCGCGCCGTTCCTCGGGCAGATAGCCCGCGCGGTAGGCGGCGACCTGGTCGGCCAAGGCAGGAGTGACCTCGTGCAACGCGCGCTTGGCGCTGAGTGCCACCGACTCTGCCCCGCGTCTGGAACGAACGAACGCGAGCGTCTGGACGCCCTCCACGACGAGGTCCGCGAGAAGGTCGCCCGCCTCCGCCGTGGCGGAGCGACGGACGGGTGCGCCGCGCTCACCGCGCAGCTCCGTCAACGGCGGCTCCCATAGCGCGAACGTCGCGGGGCCGCGCGGCGAGGCGTCGTCGTCGACCGCGACGACGTCCAGTCCGGTGAGGCGGGACGCGGCGGACGCGGGCGAGGACGTCGTCGCCGACGCCAGGATGAACGTGGGGGACGCGTGATACCGCTTGCACACCCGGCGCAGCCGACGCAGCACCTGCGCGACGTGGGACCCGAACACGCCCCGGTATCCGTGGGCCTCGTCGATGACGACGTAGCGGAGGCGGCGCAGGAACGAGGACCACCGGGCGTGTCCGGGAAGGATCGACCGATGCAGCATGTCCGGATTCGTCATCACATAGTTCGCGTGCTGCCGGACCCACGTCCGCTCGTCATGCGGCGTGTCGCCGTCGTAGGTGGCCGCGCGCACCCGCGTGAGGTGCAGGGAGCG
This sequence comes from Spirillospora sp. NPDC047418, assembly GCF_040643275.1. Lineage (NCBI taxonomy): Bacteria > Bacillati > Actinomycetota > Actinomycetes > Streptosporangiales > Thermomonosporaceae > Spirillospora > Spirillospora sp. NPDC047418. Next base: position 97,101 of record NZ_JBEYTW010000016.1, on the reverse strand, counting down.
GAGCGCCCGGAGCTGGTCGGCCGCCAGCGCCTTGGTCGGCGACAGGTAGAGGACCGTCCCCTCCCGGTGCGGATTCTCCTCGCCGGCATAGATCGCCTCGATGCAGGGCAGCAGGTAGGCGAGGGACTTACCGGACGCGGTCCCTGTGGCGATGATCACAGACCGTCCGGCGCGGGCGTGCTCGGCGGCGGTGGCCTGGTGCTCCCACGGCGCATCGATGCCGGCCGCCGCGAGCCGCTCGATCAGCAGCGGTGGTGCCCAGGCCGGCCACCCGGCCTGGCGGCCCTGACGTGCGGGAACGCTCTCCACATGGGTGATGCGGTCGCGCCGCGACGGGTCGGCGAGGAGCCGGTCGAGGGGAGTTGAAGATCTTTGGACGCCCATCAGGTTTTCAGTTTGCCAGCCTGGGCAAAACTACGGGAACGCCCCGGCGCCGGTGGCCCGTCCTCCCCTGCCCTGTCCGGTAGATCAGCAGGTCAGACGGGACGGCGCGAACTTTCGCCCGAGTGGGCGATTACGTGCGTGTACGACGCCGGAGCGTGGTTGAATCACGGCGAAGTCTCGATGACGGGCCGCCGTCCGGCGGCCCGGGTATCGGGATCAGATAGTGCTGCACGGCGCGTGGAGGATCTGTGGACCTGAAGGTGAACGACTACACCACCGACGATGGCCTCACCGTCATCAACGTGGAGGGCGAGATCGACGTCTACACGGCGCCGAAGCTTCGCGAGAAGCTCATCGACCTGGTCAACAAGGGCAAGTTCCACCTGCTCGTGGACATGGAGAAGGTGGAGTTCCTCGACTCCACCGGCCTCGGCGTCCTCGTCGGCGGGCTCAAGCGGGTGCGCGCGCACGACGGCTCGCTGGAACTGGTGTGCACCCAGGAGCGCATCCTCAAGATCTTCCGGATCACGGGGCTGACCAAGGTCTTCGGCATCCACGACTCGATCGCCGATGCCGAGGCGAAGCGCAAGGACGCCAAGTAGGCGGCCCGTAGCTGAAATGTCGACCGTTGAACTGTCCTTCAGCGCGCTGCCCGTCCACGTACGGACCGCCCGCCTGATCGTGACCGCCGTGGCCCGCCGCAGTGGTGTCGCCGAACCGCTGCTGGACGAGGTCAGGCTCGCGGTCGGCGAGGCCTGCTCGCGCGCCGTGGAGGCACATCGCCGGCACTGCCCGGACGAGCCCGTCCGCCTCGAGCTGAGCGGCGCCGACCGCCGCTTCGAGGTGACCGTCAGCGACACCGTCCCCGGCGACGACACGCCGGGCGACCTCCAGGCGGCCGTGGACGCGGACGAGTTCGAGTACGGCTGGGGCGAGGGCGCCTCCGAGCTGGGGCTCGCCGTCATCGCCGGGCTCGCCGACGACGTGGAGATCGCCGCCACGCCCAAGGGGGTCCAGATCAGGATGAGCTGGCCGGCCGAGGCGGAGGCGACCATCTAGACGCGCGCCCGCCCCCACCACGACCCAAGGCCCCGCCACCCCCGGCGGGGCCTTAGTCGTGCGCCGCGTGCCGGTCGCAGGGGGGCTTGTCTGCTGCCCGGCGGGGCCCTGGCTGCCCGCTTGCCGGGAGCCGGGGCTCCCGGCCCCCAGGCATGGGGGTGGTGGGGGTGGTGGGGGTGATGGGGTGGGGGTTGTGAGATTCTCTTCGCGTTGATCTCGGTTCGGGCCAATTTGGGTCTGGACATATTCCGTGTTAATGCCTAGCTTGAATAGGACGCCGGTCGCCGGGCCGATGCGCCCATGGTGGTATGCGCTCGGCGGGGTAGCGGCGAGGTAAGGGTTGTCTAACCCGGGCTGACCTGGGGCGATGACGGCTGGACCGGCTTATAGGTCAATTTCCGGCGTATCGCTCGTTGCATTTCGGCGACATCTTCTTCAAGGGCCGGGCGGCCTTAACATTCGACTTGCGCGTGCGTAGACTCCCGGCACCCGCGTTGCCGTGCGAGGTGTTCGAAATCATGACTCGCGGGGTACGCGGTAAAGATCGTCTTCTTTGTGACGATCGAGTCGCAATGCCCCTGTCGAGGAGGACGGATGTCCGGGTTTTCCCTGTCAAGCCCGGCCAGCGCAGAAGTGGATCTCGGCGGCGGCGACCTCTCCCTGGTCGTCGTCGTCGCTGTGATCGCACTGTTGGCACTGGCCGTCGCCGCGGGTCTCGTCCGCGATGTCCTGGCCGCGGGCCAGGGCACCGCCAAGATGCAGGAGATCGCGCGAGCCGTGCAGGTGGGCGCCAGCGCCTACCTGAAACGCCAGTTCCGAACGGTCGCGGTCTTCGTCGTACTGATCCCGCTCGTTCTGCTGCTGCTCCCCGCCGACTCGACGAGTGAGCGGATCGGACGGTCGGTCTTCTTCGTCATCGGCGCGCTGTTCTCCGCCGTCACCGGGTTCACCGGGATGTGGCTGGCGGTGCGCGGCAACGTCCGGGTCGCCGCCGCCGCCCGCGAGGAGGGCGGCGAGAAGACGGCGATGCGGATCGCGTTCCGCACCGGCGGCGTCGCCGGCATGTTCACCGTCGGGCTCGGCCTGTTCGGCGCCGCGGTCGTCGTCCTGGCCTACCAGGGCGACGCACCGAAGGTGCTGGAGGGCTTCGGGTTCGGCGCCGCGCTGCTCGCCATGTTCATGCGTGTCGGCGGCGGCATCTTCACCAAGGCCGCGGACGTCGGCGCCGACCTCGTCGGCAAGGTCGAGCAGGGCATCCCGGAGGACGACCCGCGCAACGCGGCGACGATCGCCGACAACGTGGGCGACAACGTCGGCGACTGCGCCGGCATGGCCGCCGACCTGTTCGAGTCGTACGCGGTGATGCTGGTCGCCGCGCTCATCCTGGGGACGGCGGCGTTCGGCACCGAGGGCCTGGTGTTCCCGCTGCTCGTCCCGATGATCGGCGTGATCACCGCGGTGATCGGCATCTTCGCGGTGGCGCCCCGCGCCGGGGACCGCTCCGGCATGACGGCGATCAACCGCGGGTTCTTCATCTCGGCGGGCATCTCGGCGATCCTCGTCGCGATCGCCGCGTTCGTGTACCTGCCGTCGTCGTTCGCCGACCTGAAGGGCGTCACCGACGAGGCGATCCGCGGCCTGGACGCCGACCCGCGCTGGGTCGCGCTCGGCTCCGTGCTCATCGGCATCGTGCTGGCGAGCCTCATCCAGCTGCTCACCGGCTACTTCACCGAGACCAACCGCAAGCCGGTCAAGGAGGTCACCGACAGCGCCCGGACGGGCCCGGCGACCGTCATCCTGTCCGGCATCTCGCTCGGCCTGGAGTCGGCCGTCTACACCGCGCTGGTGATCGCCGGCGCCGTGTACGGGGCGTTCCTGCTCGGCTTCGGCAACACCACCGTCGCGCTGTTCGCGGTGGCGATGGCCGGTACCGGGCTGCTGACCACGGTCGGCGTGATCGTGTCGATGGACACCTTCGGTCCCGTCTCCGACAACGCCCAGGGCATCGCCGAGATGTCCGGGGACGTGAAGGGCGAGGCCGCGGCCGTCCTGGAGCGGCTGGACGCCGTCGGCAACACCACCAAGGCGATCACCAAGGGCATCGCGATCGCGACGGCGGTGCTCGCCGCGACCGCGCTGTTCGGCTCGTTCCGGACGACGGTGATCGCGGCGCTCGGCGACGCGTCCAGCAGCGCCAAGGACGCGATCGGCGCCGAGTTCCTCGACTTCAACCTGTCGATCGCCAGCCCGAACGTGCTGATCGGGATGATCATCGGTGCGGCCGTCGTGTTCCTGTTCTCCGGCCTGGCGATCATGGCGGTGGGCCGGGCGGCGGGCCGGGTCGTGGAGGAGGTGCGCAACCAGTTCCGCACCAAGCCCGGGATCATGGACTACACCGAGCAGCCCGACTACGACCGGGTCGTGGACATCTGCACCCGGGACGCGCAGCGCGAGCTGGCCACCCCCGGACTGCTGGCGATCATGGCTCCGATCGCGGTCGGTTTCGCGTTCGGGTACGCGCCGCTCGGCGCCTACCTGGGCGGCGCGATCGCCGCGGGCGTGCTGATGGCGGTGTTCCTGTCCAACTCCGGCGGCGCCTGGGACAACGCCAAGAAGCTCGTCGAGGAGGGGCACCTCGGCGGCAAGGGCAGCGACGCCCACGAGGCGACGATCATCGGCGACACGGTCGGCGACCCGTTCAAGGACACCGCCGGCCCGTCCATCAACCCGCTGATCAAGGTGATGAACCTGGTCGCGCTGCTGATCGCGGACGCGGTGGTGACGTACGCGGGCAACACGCTGCTGCGGGTCGTGGTGACCGTGCTGTCCGTCGGCGTCATCGTCGCGGCGATCGTGATCTCCAAGCGGCGCGCCGACCCGATCGCCGAGCCGGCCTCCGACCCGGCGTCCGGCGGCGGCAAGCCCGAGCCGGCGGCGGTGCAGGACGGCGGCGACGCCAAGGCCGTCGAGGCCCCGGAGGAGGCGGCCGTCGGCGCCGACGCCAACGGCGCCGCGACCGCCGAGGAGGAGTCCGCCAAGAACAGCTGACGGATCACGCGCAGAGGGCCGGCGGCACGGGTGCCGCCGGCCCTTCCGCATGTCCGGGGTCACGTCGTGACCATGGGGCACCGGCCGTACCCTTGAGGAGCGGGCCGGACGTTCCCGGCCCCGGACGGAGATCGGGAGGCGCTGTGGCGAGCAGCGGCGAAGGCAAGCCGGCGATGTCGGGCCCGAAGGGTTTCGCCCTCGTGATCTGCGGCATGCTCGGCATCATGCTCGTGCTGTGGGGCCTCGCGGCCCTCGTCGCCCCCTAACCGCCCGTCGAGCCCGCGGGGACCTCGGGGGTGTTGCGGCCTAGGGTGGCGGGCATGCCCACGCTCATCGTGCTCCGGCACGCCAAGGCCGTTGCCGGGTTCGGCACGGCGGACATCGACCGCGTCCTCAGCGACCGCGGGCGCGGCGACGCCGCGGCGGCCGGGGAGTGGCTGCGCGCGACCGGCCTCGTCCCCGACCACGCGCTGTGCTCACCGGCGGCCCGCACCCGCGAGACGCTCGGCCTCCTCGCGCTGGACGCCGCCGTGGACTACGAGCCGGCGATCTACGCCAACGACCCCGACGGGCTCCTCACGCTCGTCACCGAGGCACCGGACGACGCCGGGACGCTGCTGCTCGTCGGGCACAACCCGTCCGTGCACCAGCTCGTCCACGACCTGACCGGGCAGGCCCCGGACGCGTTCCCCACCTGCGCGCTCGCGGTGGTCGACCTGCCGGGCGAGTGGACGGGCGTCCGCCCCGGGCTCGGCACGCTCCGCACCGTCCGCACCCCGAAGGACTGAGCGTTCAGGAGCGCGGGGCGGCGGCGATGAGGGACGAGTCGACGACCGTCCCGGCGTCGCGGCGCAGCGACCTGATCGTGTAGCGGGTGGTCGACACCTGCAGCAGCGCCTGCCGCAGCGGGGTGACCTCGTCCCGGCCGACGCCCGACTTGATCTCGGCGCGGCGCCGCCGGGTGATCGTGGACAGGTGCGAGTCGAGGTCGGCGAGTTCCTCGTCCAGCTCCCCGACGGGCACGGCGTCCTCCGGATCGAGGTCCTCCGGGTCCTCTTCCAGCAGCGTGCCGGCCTCTTCGAACCGGTCGGCGAGCCGGTCGAGGATCTCCGGGACGGGCCCGGTGTCGACGGCCTCCGCGCGCGACAGCCGCGCGACCGCGATGAGGTGGTCGCGGGTGCGGTGCGCGGCGTCCACGGCGGTCCCCAGTTCGGCGATCAGGCCGGTGTCGGGCAGCCGCTCGTGGCCGAGCCGGGTCCGGGTCTCGGCGACGGCCTCCGCCGCCCGCTCGGCCGCGACGATCGTGTCGTGCGGCAGCCGGGTCTGCTCGCCCGCGAGGACGTCGGCCGTCGCCCGGACGAGGGCGGCGTGGGTGCCGAGCAGCCGCCCGAGCTGGCGGGGCAGCCGCTCCACGTGCCCGGCGGGCCACAGCAGCCGGACGGCGAGGTAGGACAGCGCCGTCCCGGCGATCGTGAGCGCGATCCGCTCCCCGGCGGTGGTCCAGCCGGCGGGGGTGGAGAAGTCGAGCAGCATCATCGCGAGCGGCGTCCCGAACAGCGCCCAGTAGGCGAAGTTCACCGACCGCATCGCGAACCCGGCGAGCGCGAACACGAAGGCGATCACGCCGACGGTGACCTGCCCGGGCGCGAGCGTGAGGATGACGGCGGCGGCGGCGGACCCGGCCGCGGTGCCGCCGACGCGCTGGACGAGCCGGTCGACGGTCTCGCCGTAGGTGGCGCGCAGGCTCAGCATCGCGGTGATCGTCAGCCAGTGCCCGTGCGACAGGCCGATGGCGGCGGTCCCCGCCATCGACACGACCGCCGTCACGTACACCCGCGACACCTGCCGGAACACCGGGGACCGGGTGCGGACGGCGCGCCGCATCCGCTCCAGCACCGGCATCGGGTCGAGGGTGCCGGGCATCCGCGGCGGCCCGAACCCCATCCGGACGCCGCCCGCGACGATGCGGCGGTTGGCGGCGACCTCGCCGGCGATGCGGTCGATGGAGCGGCGCACCTGGCCGATCAGCGCGACCGCGACGAGGTCCTCGTCGCCGGCCAGCCCGGCGCGGCGGATGTGCTCGGCGGCCCGTCCCATCCGCCGGACGGCCGCGGACTCCTCCCGGCCGAGCGGCGCGTCGCCCGCCGTCGCGATCGCCCCGGCGAGCAGCCGCAGCCGGGCGGCCAGCGCCGAGATGGCGGTCTGCGTCTCCAGCCGCCACTCGCGGTCGGGCGGGTAGTTCTTCGCCGCCTCCAGGACGGCCTGCAGCGTCACCGTCTCGTGCAGGACGCGCCCGAGCCCGTCGATGAGCCGTTCGGGCCGGGTGGGGTCGCTCTTGCCGCGTCCCGTCCGGTACAGGCGGTAGGTGGCGCGCGCGGCCGTCAGCGCCTCGGACGCGGCGCGCCGCTTCTTCTCCCAGTCGGGCACCCGCGTGACGGCGAGGAGATCGGGGTCGGTGAGCTCGACGGCCTCCAGGGGTTCGGGGTCGTGCGCGCCGACGTCCTCGGCGACCGCGTCGAGCGCCTCGGCGACCGCGTCCGCGCAGTCGCCGAGCGACGCCCGCAGCGGGAGCAGCCGCCGCGCGGGCCACGGCGCGAGCAGCAGCCCGGCGGTGAGCAGCCCGCCGATCAGCTCCAGCAGCCCGATGGCGAGCACGTCCGCGGACGGCGGCCGGACGGCGCTCAGCAGCACCGCGAGCCCGGCGGTGGACCCGATCCGCGGCACCGCGACGCCGAGCGCGATCAGCGGCGGCACCACGATCACGGTCGGCCATAGGTGCCCGCTGAGCAGCCCGCCGAGCGCGGACCCGACCGCGACGAACAGGACTCCGACCGTGAGGCTCCGCGCCTGCGCCCCGTACGGGCCCTCGGGGGCGCGCAGCGCCACCAGGTACGCGCCGAGCGCGATCATCGACCCCTGGGCGGCGTGCCCGGTCAGCGAGCCGGCGAGCAGCGGGACGGCCACCGCGACGGCCGCGGCCATCCCGTACATCGGCGACGCCTGCCCCTGCACCTGGGCAAACGCGTCCCGCATGCGCCGCAGCACGTCCCGCCGTTCCGCCGCCGTCACCTCGTCCGCCCGCGAAGATCGTTCCCCTGCCCCCCCACCCCCGTACCCAAACGATCACCGTCTCAGCCCACCCCGGGAGCCGGGGGGATCAGGCCGGGGGCTCCGAGGGGTCGCGGTGGTCCCGGGCGTTCAGGACCTCGGCGATGGCGGCCCGCTGCTCCCGGTCTTCGGAGATCAGCGAGCTGTAGGGGGCGAACGGGACGATGGTCCAGTCCGAGGCGACCTGCCGGCGCAGGGTGGGGATCAGCGGTTCGAGCGCGTCGCCCAGTTCGCCGGCGGCCTCGATCAGCCACCGGCCCGCGCCGTCCTGCAGCATGCGGCGGGCGACGGCCTCCAGCAGCGGACCGGGATCCCCGCTGATCCGCCGGACCGCCAGCGCGCCCTCGTACTGCTCGGACGCGCTGGAGTCCAGGTCCCGCAGCGCCGGCAGCAGCTGCGCCGCCGGCTCGCCGAGCCGCCCGGCGAGCCGGGCGGCGTCGGCCTTGGGGCACCTGCCGTCCGAGAGCACCCGCTCGGCGGCGAGCAGCGCGGTGCCGGCGTCTCCGGTCAGGTCCAGGAGCAGTTCGGCGGCGGCGAGGCGCTCCAGGTGGGCGTCCTCCGCCTCGGTCAGGGCCAGCTCGCGCAGGACGGGCGGGAACGCGTCGCCGGGCAGCCCGTGCGTCCGCGCCAGCCGCGCCGCGAGGACGGCTTCGCCTCCGTCCACGGCGGCCTGGACGAACCTGGCCACATCCTCGGTGCCGCCGGTGATGGCCGCGAGGGCCTCGGCGCACGCCGTCCGGAACTCCCAGGTGCCGTCGCCGGTGACGGACTCGCGCAGGGCGGGCACGGCGGCCGAGGCGTCCGGGCCGATGGCCGCGAGGGCGGTCGCCGCAGCGCGGCTCCCCCGGCGGACGAGGCCGGCCAGTTCGGGTGTCGCCGCGGCCGCCGGTGGCCCCCAGACCGCCAGCAGCGGAGGGATGGCCACGTCCGGCTCATGCCGCAGCAGGGTCTCCATGGCCGCCGACGCCAGGTGCGGGCGCAGGACGTCCAGCAGGGCGGGATCGTAGGGCTCGTTCCGTTCGGTGAGGAGGTCGACGGTGCCGCCGTCGAACCAGCCCGCGCTGAAGGCGCCGAGCAGCGCGGGCCGCCAGGCCGGATGGTCCGCCATGACGAGCAGGCGAAGTCCGGCGGACAGCAGCCGCCCCTCCGCGGTCTCCAGCCCCCGCATCCAGTGCGGACGGTCGCCGAGGGCGGTCTCCGGCGGTGACCGGACGTACTCCGCCAGCGCGCCGACGGCGGCCGGGACCGGCTGCCGGACCTCCACCAGGATCTCGGCGGCGGTCGCCCGCACCTCGGTGTCGGTATGGGCGACGGCCTCGGCGAGGACGTCCGCGAACGCGGTCCGGGCCGACAGCGACAGGTAGCAGCGCCGCCGCACCGAGCTCACGACCCGCCGGGCGCGGAGCCCCTCGCGCAGGAATGCCCGGACCAGCTCGACGGCGTCGCCCTCAGGGGCGCCGACGATGATGTCGCCGAGCGAGTCGTTCGCCCACACGCTGTCCCTCAGCGGGTCGTACCTCGCCCAGCATTCCCGGACGGCCGCCGCGGCCACCGGGCCGAACGACTCGCCGTACACGGCCAGCGACCAGGCGGCGGCGGCCCGCGTCAGGACGGGACGGCCCGCGCCGAGCTCCTCCTCCAGCCAGGCCGCCGCCTCCTTCGGGTGCAGCCGCCCGGCGGCGAGCAGCAGTTCGGACGCGGCCTCGCTGTCGCCCTCGGCGTCCCGCAGCTTCCGCAGCCGCGCGAAGGGCACGCTGCCGGCCGGCAGGTGGCCCACGACGTAGGAGGCCGTCCGCCGCACCTGGACGTCGGGGTCGAAGTGCAGCTTCATGAGTCGTTCGGCCCCCGCCGCGAGCGCGCTCCGCACGTCGTCGAGCACGGCCCGGGGCGCGGCCTCGCTCTCGGCGATGAGCGCGAGCTGCCGCAGCAGTTCGGGCCGCCGCCGGGTCCGCCGGGAGCAGGCCAGCCTGATCAGGGCGGGCACCGCCGCCGCCGTGGCGGAGTACAGCGTCCCCTGATGGGTGATCCGCGCCGCCAGTTCGCCCAGGGCCTGCTCAGCGGCGTCAGCGTCGCGCCCGACGGCGGCGCGCAGCAGCCGGGGCACGTCCGCCGCCGTCCCGTGGGCGTGATCGAGCGACGCCCAGTCGACATCGCCGACCCCGCCCGAACCACGAAATATCATGACCCGCGACCCTAGCGCCGCGGGAGCGCTACCGGTCGCTCGCCTGGGAATCGGCCGCGTCGGCGGCTTCCACTTCTTCTCGGGAGATGCCGAGGAGGAAGACGATCGTGTCCAGGTACGGGACGTTGACCGCCGTGTCGGCGGCCTGCCGGACGACGGGCTTGGCGTTGTAGGCGATGCCCAGGCCGGCGGCCTGGAGCATGTCCAGGTCGTTGGCGCCGTCGCCGATGGCGACGGTCTGGCTGATCGGGATGCCGGCCTCGCGGGCGAAGCGTTCGAGCGCGGCGGCCTTGCCGGCGCGGTCGATGACGCGGCCGGTCACGCGGCCGGTGAGCTTGCCGCCGGAGATCTCCAGCGTGTTGGCGGCGGAGTAGTCGATGCCGAGGTCGTCGACGAGGGCGTCGGTGACCTGGGTGAAGCCGCCGGAGACGATCGCGAACTTGTAGTCGAGGCGCTTGAGGGTGCGGACCATCGTGCGGGCGCCGGCGGCGAGGCGGAGCCTGCCGCGGACGTCGTCGATGGCGGCCGCGTCCAGCCCGGCGAGCAGGGCGACGCGTTCGCGGAGCGAGCCCTCGAAGTCGAGTTCACCGCGCATCGCGGCCTCGGTGACCTTGGCGACCTCGTCGAGGCAGCCGGCGTGCTCGGCGAGCAGCTCGATGACCTCGCCCTGGATGAGGGTGGAGTCGACGTCCATGACGATGAGGCGCTTGGCGCGGCGGCTGAGGCCGCTCTGCTGGACGGCGACGTCGACCTGCTGCCCGGCGGCCTCGGCGGTGAGGGCGGCGCGCAGCGCGTCGGGGTCGGCGCCGGAGACGTCCATCTCGATGCAGGTGACGGGGTTGGACGCGAGCCGCTCGATGCGGTCGATGTTGGCGCCGTGCGCGGAGATGCGTCCGGCGATCCCGGCCATGGCGGCGGGCTTCAGCGGCGCGCCGAGGACGGTGACGTGCAGGCGCCCGCTGCGCTTCGGCATCCGCCGGTTGCGGCCCGTGGAGAGCTCGATCTCCATGTCGAGGTCGTTCGCGACGTGCTCGGCGGCGTTCCAGACGCGGCCGATGTCGGCGCCCTCGGTGTAGTCCAGCAGGACGCCGAGGACGAGCCGGCCGCGGATCACGACCTGCTCCACGTCGGCGACCGTGAGCGGGAACTCCGAGAGCGTCCGGAAGAGACGCGATGTCACGCCGGGGCGGTCGCGTCCGGTGAGTGTGATGAGGAGTGTGCGCTTGGCTGACCCGTCCATAACTGTTTTCCACGGTACCGGCCGTGACGTGCGGCTCGTGCGGCAGGTCCGGCATGCGAGACGGCTACAAGATCAGATTGAGGTCTCCGAACTCGTGCCAGAGGTAGCGCTCGGCCAGCGCGGCGGCGTAGGTGGCGGTGAGCAGGTCGGGGCCCGCGATGGCGGTGAGCATCATCAGGTGGGACGACTTGGGCTCGTGCAGGCCGGTGAGGAGGCCGTCGACGGCCCGTACGCCGTTCTCCGGCGTCACGATGTGCTCCGTCCAGCCGGAGGACGCGGTGACGCGCCCCGAGGCGTCCACGGCGGTCTCCAGGGCGCGGACGGCCGTCGTGCCCACGGCGATCACCCGGCGGCCCTCGGACCGGACGTGCTCGACCAGCGCCGCCGTCGGCGCCGGGACGCGGTAGCGCTCCGCGTAGGGAGGCTCGTGGGCCTCCGGGGACGCGACGCCGGTGTGCAGCGTGATCGGGGCGATCAGCACGCCGTGCGACACGAGGCTCGTGACGAGTTCGGGCGTGAACGGCCGGGCGGCGCTCGGCATCTCCGCGCCGCCCGTGGACGGGTCGTGGGCGAAGGCGGTCTGGTAGGCGGCGGCCGGCCAGTCGCGGCGGACGTACCCGTACCTGATCGGCACGCCGCGGGTCAGCAGGTACGGGACGACGTCGGTGCTCAGCCGGGCCTCCCAAAGCCGCCGGGTACGCCGTCCGACGAGGGTGAGGGTGGCGCCGCCGGGCAGCGGGATCCACTCGCCGGGGGAGCCGCCCCGGTACGGCCGGCTTGCCTTTCCGGCGAGGCAGCGCAGCTCGACGAGCCAGAGCCGGTCGTCGCCGCCGGGCACCGGGGTGGAGAAGTGCACGCTGATCCGGTCGAGCCGGACGGCGGCCGGCAGCGTGGCGGAGGTGTTGACGACGAGCAGGTCGCCCGGGTCGAGCAGCGCCGGCAGGTCGCCGAACGCGTGGTGGGAGACCGTCCCGGACGCGCGCCGGGAGACCAGGAGGCGGACGCCGTCCCGGCCGCGGCCGCGCGCCTCGGGCGGCTCGTGGGCCTCCAGCGAGGCGGGCAGCGTGAACTCGACGGTCATTTGGAGACCTCCAGCCGGAGAGCGGCGATCACCCCGAGGAGGGCGACCGCGGCGAACAGCGCACCGGAGACGGCGAGGCCGGTGCCGATGCGGGCGGCCCCGAAACCGGTGACGAGCGCGCCCGCGACGCCGACCACGAGGGACGAGCCGAGCGTGTCGCTGATCTGGAGCGCGGACGAGTTGACGCCCTGCTCGTCCTCCGGGGACAGGTCGAGGAGCAGGACGGACAGGCTGCCGATCGAGAAGCCCATCCCGGCGCCGCCGATGATCCACGCCGGCGCGGCGAGCCAGCCGCCGGGCAGCTGGAGGGCGACGGCGGCGAGGGCGATCCCGGCGGTGACGAGCACGGCGCCGAGCAGCGCGTAGAACTCGCGGGGACGCTTGGACCGGCCCTGGATCTGCGACGCCGCCGACCAGCCCAGCGCGCCGACCGTGAGGACGATGCCCGCCTTGGTGGCGCTGAAGTCGTGCAGCCGCGTCAGCGCCAGCGGGATGAACACCTCGGTCCCGAAGAACGCGCCCGACAGCAGGCCGCGGACGAGGACGACGCTGGGCAGCCCGCGCCGCAGCCGCAGCGTCCCGGCGGGCACGAGCCGCGGCAGCCCGAACGCCAGGCCGGCGAGCCCCACCAGGGCGGCGGGCAGCATCGTCCAGCCGCTGCCGTCCAGGCCGTAGAGGAGGACGGCGGCGCCCGCCGCGACGGCGACCGCGGCGACGTACCGCGACCGGCCGGAACCGGCCGGGCCGCCGTCCACCGGCTTGATGCCGCGCAGCGCCGGCACCAGCATCATCGTCGGCGGGATCACCAGCGGGATCAGCCCGAGGAACACCCACCGCCAGCCGATGTGCTCGGCCACCGCGCCGCCGACCGCGGGCCCGATCAGCGACGGCAGCACCCACGCCGCCGACAGCGCCGCGAACACCCGCGACCGCAGCTCCTCCGGGTACACGCGGGCGATCACGACGTACATCGCGACGAGCGACACGCCCGTGCCGAGGCCCTGCACGGCTCGTCCGGCGACGAACATCCACATGGACGGCGCCGCGCCCGCGACCACCAGCCCGGCGACGAACGTGCCGAGCCCGAGCATGAACGGGCGGGTGGGGCCCGACCGGTCGATCCAGCCGCCCGCCAGCACCGTCGACAGCAGGCTCGTGATCAGCGTGGCGCTGAAGCCCCACGCGTAGAGCGCCAGGCCGTCCAGGTCGCTCGCGACCGCCGGCATGACGGTGCCGACGGCCATGCTCTCGAACGCCAGCAGCGTGACGACGAGCACGATCCCGAACGTTGTACCTCGAAAACCCGCAGTAAGGACCCCACGCCCCGAAACAGACACCCGCTCATGATCGAGGATCGCGGTCATCGCCCGTCCACCAGGTCGGACGCCCGGTACCGCCCGCTCGGCGGCCGGGTCTCGACGAGCCGGTGGAGCGCGGCCGCGGCCTCCGCCGGCGGCGGCGCGGCATCGGCGTCCTCCCCGGCCGCGCGGAGCATCGCGGTGTTCATCTCGCCCGGATCCGCCCACCAGACGGCGACCTCGGGCTCCTCGGCCGCCAGGACGTTCGACAGCTGCTCCAGCGCCGCCTTGGACGTCCCGTAGCCGCCCCACGTCTCGTAGTTCTCCACGGCCGCGTCCGAGGTGATGTTGAGGATCGCGCCGCGCCGCTCCCGCAGGCCGGGCAGGACGGCCTGGACGAGTGCCAGCGGTGCCAGGACGTTGGTCGCGAACGTGTCCGCGAGGTCGGCGACCGGCAGCGAGGCCAGCCGGGGCATCGGCGTCGGCCCGAGGGTGCTCGCGTTGTTGACGAGCAGGTCGAGCCCGCCGGACACGGCCGCGGCGAGCTCGGCCCGGTGCGCGGGGTCGGCGACGTCCCCGGCGATCCCCCGCACGCCGAGTTCAGAGGCCGCCGCCGCGAGCGCGACCGGGTCGCGGCCGTCGATGACGAGGTTCCAGCCGGCTGCCGCGAGTTCCCCGGCGAGCGCTCGTCCGAGCCCCCGGGAACCGCCTGTGATCAGTGCCGTTCTCATGGTTCCGACGCTAGGAACCGGGACGGTCCGCGGGCATCGGCCGACCGTTCCGCGACCGATGGGCAGATGGTCCTAGGACCCCGGTCCCGTAAGCACGGGCACCGATAGTCGTCCAGGCTGATTCGGGAAGACCCGCCCACAGAGTACGGTCTTCACCAGTGGGACGACGAGAGGCCGGGATGGAGACCGACGACGGGTGCCGCGATCAGGGCGCGACCCTGCACGCCGTCAGTTCCGCCGTGCTCGCGGTGACCCGGCACCTGTCCGTCCACGAGGTGCTCCAGGTGATCGTCCGGGCGGCGGCGCAGCTGCTGGACGCCCGGTACGCGGCTCTCGGCGTCCCCGACGACGAGGGCTCGTTCGCCGAGTTCGTCGTGGCGGGCGTCTCGGACGAGGAGTGGGAGCGGATCGGCCCGCTGCCCCGCCAGCACGGCATGCTGGCCGCGATGCTCAAGGGCGACGTGCCGAAGCGGCTCGGCGACATCCGCAGGGAGCCCGAGTTCGAGGGCTGGCCGGTCGCGCATCCCGTCCTGAAGGACTTCCTCGGCGTGCCGATCCGCGACGGCGAGGACGTGCTCGGCATCATCTTCCTCGCCAACAAGCAGACCCCCGGCGGCTTCACCCAGGACGACGAGGACCTCCTCACCCTGTTCGCCGCGCACGCCGCGATCGCGATGACGAACGCCCGCCTCTACGAGGACAACCGCGAGCTGACGGTCGTCGCCGAGCGCAACCGGATGGCCCGCGAGCTGCACGACGCCGTCGCGCAGAAGCTGTTCTCGCTGCGGCTCACCGCGCGCACCGCGGCCGCGCTGGCCGACCGCGACCCGGCGCGGACCGTCCGGGAGCTGGCGCAGGTCGAGCGGCTCGCCGCCGACGCCCTCGCCGAGCTGCGCGCGGTGATCTTCGAGCTGCGTCCCGCCGACCTCGCGGACGGCCTGGTCGCGTCGCTGCGCAAGCACGTCGAGGTCCTCGACCGGGCGCACGAGGCGAGCGTGCGCCTCGCCGCGGACGACACCGTCGTCCTGCCGGAGGAGCACGAGGCCGTCGCGTTCCGGATCACCCAGGAGGCGCTCCACAACGCGCTGCGACACGCCCGCGCCGGCACCGTCGAGGTGCGCCTCGCCACGGCCGACGCGCGGGCCGTGCTGGAGGTCGCCGACGACGGCTCCGGTTTCGACGCCTCCGACACCGAGCCGCACGGCGGGCTCGGGCTCGCCTCCATGCGCGACAGGGCGTACTCCATCGGCGGCGAGCTCACGATCGACGCCGCGCCCGGACGGGGCACGACCGTCCGGCTGGAGGTGCCGCTGTGAGCGACGCGATCAGGGTCCTCATCGCCGACGACCACCCGGTCGTCCGGCAGGGGCTGCGCACGTTCCTCGGCATCCAGGACGACATCGAGGTCGTCGGCGAGGCCGAGGACGGCGCGTCGGCCGTGACACTGGCCGAATCCCTCGATCCCGATATCGTGCTCATGGACCTCAAGATGCCGGGCGCCGACGGTCTGGCCGCGCTGACGGAGCTGCGGGCTCGTGGGGTGAAGGCACGGGTCCTGGTCCTCACCAGCGTCACGGAGGGCGGCCATGTGCTGCCGGCCGTGCGGGCGGGTGCGGCCGGGTACCTGTACAAGGACGTCGACCCGCAGGCGCTCGTCCAGGCGATCAGGGCGGTCAACGACGGGCACGTCCTGTTCGCGCCGGACGCCGCCGAGGCGATGCTGCGGGACGGATCGGCGAAGCGGGACGACGACCGCGGCCTGGCCGCGCTGACCGAACGGGAACGGGAGGTGCTCGTGCACATCGCGCGGGGCAGGTCCAACCGGGAGATCGCGCGCGCCCTCGTGGTGTCCGAGAAGACGGTCAAGACTCACGTCAGTAATCTGCTCATGAAACTGGGAGTCCAGGATCGGACGCAGGCGGCGCTCTACGCGGTCCGGCACGGTGCCGGAACGTCCGGGGCGGCCGGGGAAACCGGGGAATCCGCCGTCCGCCACTGATACAACTCCTCTGACAGGATCGTCATCGAAATTGGTATGAACGTAGCAATCAGGTACGCAGCAGGCAGCGACATCGGGTGCAACCGGGAGAACAACGAGGACTCCGGTTACGCCGGTGCGCGGTTGATCGCGGTCGCGGACGGCATGGGCGGCTATGCGGGCGGCGAGGTCGCGAGCTCGACCGTCATCGACTCGCTGCGCGCGCTGGACACCGCTGCCCCCAAGGACGATCTTGTCGAGGTGCTGGGCCGCGCCGTGGCCGAGGCCAACGAGAAGCTCCGCATCGTCCGCGAGGAACGTCCCGACCTCAGCCGGATGGGCACCACGCTCACCGCGATGCTCTGGTCCGGGGAGTCCGTGGCGTTGGCGCACGTCGGCGACTCGCGCGGCTATCTGCTGCGCGACGGCGAACTGTTCCAGATGACGCAGGACCACACGATGGACGAGTTGCTGAAGGCGGAGGCGGAGCAGGCCGGCCAGCAGGCCGACCCCGCCGAGACGTCCCGGCTCTCGCACGTCCTGTACCGCGTGCTGGACGGCCGCGAGGACCGCGAGCCCGACCTGCGGCTGCGCGAGGCCCGCCTCGGCGACCGGTACCTGCTGTGCTCGGACGGGCTGAGCGGCCCGGTCGACGCGCAGCAGATCTACGAGGTGCTGTCGGCGGAGGCCGATCCGCAGCGCGCCGTGGACCGGCTGATCGAGCTGGCCCGCGCGGGCGGCGGCCCCGACAACATCACCGCGGTCATCGCCGACGTCGTCGAGGCCGAGCACCTCCAGGGCGGCGAGGACCCCGCCGTCGTCGGAGCCGCGGGGCAGGGCTGAGCCCCGTCCCGCACGTCCGGTCGCCGGCCGCGCGGCCATATCCGGCCATATCCAGCCACGTCGGCTCCACCCGGGCTCGGGGGCGGCAGAAGCCCCCGCCAGCCGCGCCCGGGACGATTCATGAAACTCTTAGGCGGAAAGAGTGCCCCCGTAGCTGGCGATTTGTCTTACTCTTGCCCCTGGAGTGATGTCACTGCGCGCTCGGTAACGGTCCCATCGCGGATCGTCGACCGCGCTTGACCCGGCTCCGGGTGTACCCGGTATACGGGTCACTCACTCGTTTGTCATCGAGGCGGAGGATTCGTTGGGGGGAGCGCCCGGGGCGGCGGCCACCGGTGCACCGGACGGTGTGCTGGGCGGGATCGTCAGCCGGACCCTCACCGCAGCGCGGCACGGCCCCACGGGCGTGATGCTGCGCGTTGCGGCGATGGCCGTCGCGGCCATCGGCGCGTCATGGATCCACCGTGTCAACGACCCCGGCGTGCTCTGTCCCCTGCGGGCGCTCACCGGAATCCCGTGTCCCATGTGCGGGGGCACGACCGTGTTCATCGAGTTCGGCTCGGGCCGCCCGGGCCAGGCCGTCCTCGCGAACCCGGTCGCCCTGACCGGCGCGATCGCCGTCGCCGCCGCACCGCTGGGCCTGGGGCGCCGGTGGTGGGCACTCCAGCCGAAGACCCGTGCCTGGATGCTCGGCACCGCCCTCGTGGGGTCGGAACTGTGGCAGCTCGTCCGGTTGGGCATCCTCCGGGTTTGAGCCGGGGTCAATCCTCGGTCAGACTTGCGGAGCCCTCCGGGTCCGGCGGGCGTCACATAACCAAAGGGTCAATCAATAAGGAGCAAGTGTGGGTAACCCCTACGACCCGTACGGTCAGCAGCCGGGCTACGGGCAGCAGCAGCCCGGGTACGGCCAGCAGCCCCCGGCGCAGCCGGGCTACGGTCAGCCCCCGGCCCAGCCCGGCTACGGCCAGCAGCCCCCGGCGCAGCCGGGCTACGGTCAGCCCCCGGCCCAGCCCGGGTACGGCCAGCAGCCTCCCGCCCAGCCCGGCTACGGCCAGCAGCCCCCGGCGCAGCCCGGCTACGGCCAGGAGGTCCACCACCACCACTACGGCTCGACCGGCCAGCTGGCCGAGTGGGGCTCGCGCGCCGGTGGCTACATCATCGACTACCTGATCTTCGCCGGTCCGGTCTTCGTCCTCTACCTGCTCAGCCTGATGCTGACCAGCTCCGGCAGCGGCGGCGCCGCGGTGCTCGGCCTGCTGTTCATGCTGGTCGGCCTGGCCCTGTCCGTCGCGGGCGGCCTGTGGATCTGCTACCAGGAGGGCACCACCGGCCAGTCCATCGGCAAGCGGCAGATGGGCATCCGCCTCGTCAGCGCGCAGACCGGCCAGCCCATCGGCTTCGGCATGGCGTTCGTCCGCAAGATCGCCCACGTCGCCGACAGCTTCCTGTGCTACATCGGCTTCCTCTGGCCGCTGTGGGACGACCGCAAGCAGACCTTCGCCGACAAGATCTGCAACACCATCGTGGTCCGCGCCTGATCCGAGACCACCCGAACGGGGCGTCCCCTCAGGGGGCGCCCCGTTTCGCGCTGTCAGCGCTCTGTTCCGGGAACCGGGTCGAACGCGCTGTTGCACGCCGCGACGAGGGCGCGGCGGACGGCGGCGTCCAGGAGGCGCAGGGCCTCGCCGCGGCGGCTCATCTGGTCGGCGCTGAGGCCGCGGTCGTCCAGCTGCCGGGCCAGGTCCACGACGAGGGACAGCCGGCCGGCGAGCGCGGCGACGCGGTGGGCGCGCTGCGGGTAGCCGGGGGCGAGCGGGTGGCCGCCGCGGTCCGGGTCGCGCAGGTCGACGAGCGCGTCGGCGATCTCGGGCGGTACGCCGGTGAAGTCGTCCACGGTCAGCAGCACCTCGGTGGCGTCCCGCATGGCGAGGGTGAGCCGCCGGTCGGCCTCGGCCAGCGACGGGACGTCGGGCGGCCCCGCCGACGCCTCGTGCGGCGTCCAGCGGACGCCGACGTAGGACGAGCCGCGCCGGTCCACGGACGGGACGAGGCCCATCGCCCGCCCGTCCAGCACCGCGACGACGGCGGCGCCCGCCTCGATCGCCGCGCTGTTGAACGGCGGCGGCCCGGTCAGCCCGAGCGGATCGCCGGGCTCGGGCAGCGCCAGCCGCAGCGCCGACAGCCCGCCGACGCGCAGGTCGCCGAGGCCGCGGCGCAGCGTCACCTCGGCGGGCTCCCCGCCGAGGATCTGCGGCCCGGCGCTCTGCTCGACCGCGTCGACCGCCTCGTCCAGGCCGACGTGCCCCGTCAGCCACGCGTTGCCCCAGGCGACCAGCGACGTCGCTACCGCCCCGCTCATTCTGTCGGGCTCATTCTCGGACTCTCCGCAACGGGCATGCGATCCACGATAAGCGCTCAGATCCCTGGTTCCACCGGACGTAAGGGACCTATCGCGCCGGAGGAGCACCCTGGGGCCGCCGTTTCCCGCGGGGATCCGGGGAGCCGCCGCCGTCCCGGATCGCATAGGTTCTTCTCCTGAGGGCTAGATCACGGGCGACCGGGATTGGAGACGAAGGCACGCGATGGCCGGCGAGGTGCTTCAACTCCGCGGAGTCGGGGTCAGGCGCGGCGGGGCGAACCTGCTGCGCGACGTCACATGGACGGTGGACGAGGGCGACCGGTGGGTGATCGTCGGCCCGAACGGAGCGGGCAAGACGACGCTGCTCCAGATCGCCGCCGCGATGCTGCATCCGACCGAGGGCACGGCCCTGATCCTGGAGGAGGAGATCGGCCGCACCGACGTGTTCGAACTGCGTCCCCGCATCGGCCTCGCCAGCTCGTCGGTCGCGGAGAAGGTCCCGGTCGACGAGACCGTCATCGACCTGGTGCTGACCGCCTCGTACGCGATCATCGGCCGCTGGCGGGAGGAGTACGACTCGACCGACGTCGGCCGCGCCGTCGCGCTGCTGGAGGCGCTCGGCTGCGCCGACCTGATCAAGCGGACGTTCAGCACGCTGTCGGAGGGCGAGCGCAAGCGCGTCCAGATCGCCCGCGCGCTCATGCCCGACCCGGAGCTCCTGCTGCTGGACGAGCCCGCCGCCGGCCTCGACCTCGGCGGCCGCGAGGACCTCGTCGCCCGCCTCGCCGCGCTGGCCGCCGACCCGGCGGCACCGACGATGGCGGTGGTCACGCACCATGTGGAGGAGGTCCCCGAGGGCTTCACGCACGCGCTGCTGCTGCGCTCCGGCGAGATCGTCGCGCAGGGCAAGGTGGACGAGGTCTTCACCCGGGAGCACCTGTCCGACGCGTTCGGCCTCCCGCTGGCGATCGACCGCCAGAACGGCCGCTGGTACGCCCGCTCCGGCCGCTGAGCCGCCCCCGGCGGGGATCGGAGCAAACGCCCCCGAACCACCCCCGAACGGCGGCCGTGGGCCGGTGCTCCCTACGATGTGTGCGCCCCTGAGAACTCGCAGCGCTGGGATGGGACGCACGTGAACCTGCTGGACGCGATCGCGATCTTCGCGGCCGGGGTGGCCGCCGGAAGCATCAACACGGTCGTCGGGTCCGGTTCCCTGATCACCTTCCCCACGCTGCTGGCGCTCGGCTACCCGCCGGTCGTGGCGAACGTCTCCAACAACATCGGGCTCGTCCCGGGCGGCGTGACGGGCGCCTACGGCTACCGGGAGGAACTGAAGGGGCAGCGCGGACGGCTGCTGCGGCTCGCGCCCGCCTCGCTCGCCGGCGCGGTGCTCGGCGGCCTGCTGCTGCTGGGGCTGCCCGCCGAGGCGTTCAACGTCATCGTCATCGCGCTGATCGTCATCGCGCTGGTCCTGGTCGTCGTGCAGCCGCGCCTCCAGCGCCGGATGGCGCTCCGCCGCGAGGGCGAGCACCGGCCGAACGGCGGCGCGGGGCTCTGGGCGGGCGTGTTCGCCGCGGGCATGTACGGCGGCTACTTCGGCGCCGCGCAGGGCATCATCCTCATCGCCCTCCTCGGCATCCTGCTGGACGACGACCTGCAGCGCCTGAACGGGGCCAAGAACGTCCTGTCGGCCGTCGTGAACGGCACGGCCGCGATCCTGTTCACGCTCATGTGGCTGTTCGCCGGCACCGAGATCAGCTGGTGGGCGGTGCTGCTGATCGCGGCGGGCTCCACCTGCGGCGGCGTGATCGGCGCCCGGGTCGGCCGACGCATCCCGCCGCTGGTGCTGCGCGGCGTGATCGTGGTCGTCGGGGTGGCGGCGATCGTGAACCTGGTGTTCTTCTGACCAGCGTTTTCGTCCCTCGCCGGGGGATTGCCGACCGGACATTTCGGGTATAAGTCGAATATACGTTCGACTGCCGGAGGTTCGCGCGGATGAGGGGCGACGCCGATGAAGGGTGACCGGGTCGAGATCGTGGTGGACGCCGGGGGCGACGGGACGCGGACGTACGAGGTGACGGCGAGCCGCGCCGGCCGCCGCGTGGAGGTCGCGACCCGGCGTGGCGTGGTGGAGGTCACCGAGGTCACCCGGACGGGCACCCCCGTCCGGACGGCCCGGTTCATGTCCAGCCGCGTCCTGGCCCTCGTGGAGCACCCCGTCTCCACCGAGGGCGGCGAATCCGGCTAGACGGGTCCGGCCGGACAGGTCCGGCTGGACGCCGGTTAGACGGGCCGGACCTGGAGGATGCCGTCCTCGGTCACGCGGCTCTCGAAGGCCGGCTGGCGGGCCGTGGCGGGGCCGTGGACGACGGAGCCGTCGACGACGCGGAACGTGCTGCCGTGCCAGGGGCAGACGACGCAGATGTCGGCGTGGTCGTCGGTGACGATGCGGCCCTGGTGGAGCGGCCCCGCCAGGTGGCTGCAGCGGTCGGTGAGGACGTGGACGCTGTCGCCCGTCCGCAGCACGAACAGGCTGATGTACCCGAGCCGCCGGGTGACCGGCCAGCCGTCGGGGAGGTCGGCGGCGCTGCACAGGTCGTGCCAGCCCAGCGGGACGAGATGGCCGACCTTGTCGGCATGGCTGGCGCCCGCCGCCTGCCGGAAGGCGAGGTGCCCGCCGAGGTAGGTCCCGGCGAGCAGGGTGGACAGGCCGGCGAAGCCGAACGCGCGGCCGGCGCCGTCCCGTCCCTGGTAGCGGGCGACGAGCGACGCCGAGTACAGCGCGCTCGCCGTGGCCATCCCGGCGGCGTGGATCAGCCCGACGCGCTGCTGCTCGCGGTGCAGCGAGCCCCAGTCGGCGATGCCGGTGAGGACGCTCGGCAGGGCGCCGGCGAGCCCGGCGGCGACCAGGGTCTGCGCGGCGCGGCGCGTCCCCGGCACGAGGTCGAGGACGGCGGCGGACATCCACATCCCGACGGGGACGTCGGTGAGCGGCGGATGGGCGGGGTGGCCCAGCGGGACGCCGTGCAGGGCGTCCTTGACGGGCCCCGGATGCAGCGTCCGCCGCACGGCCGTGGACAGGACCTGGATGGTACGGTCCAAACCGCGCGCCTGCTCCAGCGCGTCCGTGGCGTCCGCGAGCCGTGCCGGGCTCTGGGGCTGTGACCCGCGCCGGAATATGTTCACCCGTCGGGGCATGTCCCCTCCTCCGCGGTCTGTGAGACGCCTGTTGCGACACTAGTCTTCCGCGTTCTCCTGCGGCCAGTCATACGTACCTGTGGCCGGGAGAGGTAAACCACGGCGTCAGCGGGCCCGCGCGGGGGACAGGGCCGCCAAGGTGACGGGCACTCCGTTGAAGACGGCGTTGCCGGACAGGGGGTCGATCTCCTGCTCGTCGGTGATGGCGTTGACGTTGACGCCCGCGTGCTCGCGCGCGACGCCGGTACGGGTTCCGGGACGGTCGTGGCCCCAGCCGTGCGGCAGGCTGACGACGCCGGGCATGACGGTGTCGGTGGGTTCGGCGACGGCGTCGACGGTCCCCGTCCGGGACGTGACGCGGATCAGGCCGCCCGCGGTGACGCCGAGCCGGTCGGCGTCGGCGGGGTTGAGCTGGAGGGTGCAGGTGTTGGAGCCGCGCACCAGCTCGGGGACGTTGTGCAGCCAGCTGTTGTTGGAGCGCAGCTGGCGCCGTCCGATCAGCACCATGCCGTCGTCGCGCGGGGCGCGCAGGGCGGCGTGCAGCCGGTCGACGTCGGCGGCGAACGTGGACGGGCACAGCTCGACGCGGCCGGACGTCGTGCAGAGCACCTCGTCCAGGCGCGGCTTGAGCGCGCCGAGGTCGAGCCCGTGCGGGTGCTCGGTGCGCAGCCGCGCCAGGGTCAGGCCGACATACTCGGCGCCGGAGGTGCCCCGGGGGGTGCGGGGGGTCGCCTCCCCACGAGCGGCGGGGTCGGCGCCGAAGCCGTCGCCGTAGGGGCCGAGGCGCAGCATCATGTCGAGCCGCTGCTCGGTGAGCGTGCCGCCGTCCAGCATCGTGCGCAGCTCGCCGGGGTCGCGGCCGTGCACCGGGGAGCCGGCGAGCGCGGTCGCCTTCGCCAGCGTCGCGGTGATGATCATCTCGTCGAGGGCGGCCGGGTCGCCGTCCGTGCCGGAGGCGATCATCGCGAGCCGGGCGAGGACGACGGCCTCGCTCGGGCGCCCGGCCGGCAACGGGACGACGGGCGGCGAGTAGCGCGCGTAGTCGCGGACGGCGAGCCCGGTCAGCGCGATGTCGTAGTGCGGCGTCTGCGCGGGCCGCGGCGGCGGCAGGACCACGTTCGCGTGCCGCGTCGTCTCGTTCAGGTACGGGTCGACGCTGACCATGAACTCCAGGCCGCCGAGCGCGCGGTCGAGCCGGGCGGCGTTCGGCGCCGACAGCGCCGGGTTCCCGCCGATGGTGATCAGCGCCTTGACCTGGCCCTCGCCGGCGGTCTCGATCTCGTCCACCAGCGTCGCGACCGGGAACTCGCCATTGACCTCGGGCAGTTCGCGGACGCGGCTGCGCCACCGCCCGGTCGTGAACGGCTTCCTGCGCCGGTACACGGGCGCGTGCGCGGGGCGCGGGAACATCGCGCCGCCCTCGCGGTCGAGGTTCCCGGTGAGGACGTTCAGGGCGTCCACGAGCCAGCTGTTGAGCGTCCCGAACGCCTGCGTGCAGGTCCCGATGCGGCCGTAGACGGCGGCGCGTTCGGCGGCGGCCAGTTCGCAGGCCGTCCGCCGGATCACGTCCGCCGGGATGCCCGTGGCGGACGTGACGCGCTCGGGGGCGAAGTCGACGGCGAGGGCGCGCAGGTCGTCCAGGCCGTTGACGCGTCCCGGCAGGCGGTCGGTGACGAGGTCCTCGGCGAACAGGGTGTGGACGAGCGCCATGAGGAAGAACGCGTCCGTCCCGGGACGGATGAACAGGTGCTCGTCGGCGAGGTCGGCCGTCCGCGTCCGCCGCGGGTCGACGACCGTGACCTTGCCGCCGCGCGCCTGGATCGCCTTCAGCCGTCCGGGGAAGTCGGGCGCCGACGCGAGGCTCCCGTTCGACTCCAGCGGATTGGCGCCGAGCATCAGCAGATGCCCCGTCCGGTCGAGGTCGGGCACGGGGATCGCGAGGGGATCACCGAACATGTGCCCGCAGGACACGTGCTTCGGCATCTGGTCGGCGGTGCTGGCCGTGAACAGGTTCCGGGTGCCGAGCGCCTTCACGATCGCGGCCCCGTACAGCGGCCCGGCGATCGAATGCGCGGTCGGGTTCCCGATGTAGACGGCGACCGCGTCCCGCCCGTGCCGCTCGATGACGCCCGCGAGCCCCTCCCGGACGGTGGCGAACGCCTCCTCCCACCCGGCGGCCTCGCCCTTGATCAGCGGCTCCGCCAGCCGGTCGGGATCCCCGTCGAGGCTGCCGAGCGTCGCGCCCTTGGGGCAGATGAAGCCCTTGCTGAACGGATCCTTCGCGTCGCCACGGACGCGGGTCACCGTGCCCGCGTCGTCCAGGGTCAGTTCGAGCCCGCACAGGGCTTCGCAGAGGGGACAGGTGCGGAAAGCCGTGCGGTCGCCCATCGGGACACTCCTTGTGAACGGGACCGTCTGCCTAATGATGACTTGTCGGTCGCGCCCGCACCATGACCGCCCCCCTGGGCATGGCCGTAACGGCGATTTGGGGGCTACTTTGAAGAAGAGGACTTTCGGCAGCCTCTAGGGAGCTGCTATATGGGGCCGTGGGTCGCCTGGTTGCTGGTCGCCGCGCTGCTCGGAATCGCCGAGCTGCTCACGCTCACGTTCGCACTCGGGATCCTCGCCGTCGCCGCCCTCGCCGCCGGGCTGACCGGTGCCCTCGGCCTGCCGCTCGCCGCCCAGGCCGCCGTCTTCGCCGTCGGGTCGATCGCCGGCGTCGCCGTCGTCCGCCCCCTGGCGGCCCGCCACATCAGGCGGCCGCCGCGGCTGCGGTCCGGCACCGCCGCGCTCGTCGGCCGGGAGGCGTACACGCTCACCGAGGTCACCCGCCGCGGCGGCCGCGCCCGGATCGGCGGCGAGGAGTGGACGGCCCGCCCCTACGACCCCGACCTCGTCATCCCGGCCGGCGCCACCGCCGACGTCCTCGCCATCGAAGGGGCCACCGCCCTGCTGTACCCGGTCTCGGCCGAGGAGCCACCATGACCGACATCGCCATCGCCGTCCTGATCATCGTGCTCGCCGGGGCGTTCGTCCTGGCCACCGCGGTGGTGCGGGCCGTCTGGATCATCCCGCAGGCCCGCGCCCGCAACGTCGAGCGGCTCGGCCGCTACCACCGCACCCTCGAACCCGGCATCAGCTTCGTGGTCCCGTTCGTCGACCGGGTGAAACCCCTCCTCGACCTCCGCGAGCAGGTCGTCTCCTTCAAGGCCCAGCCGGTCATCACCGAGGACAACGTGGTCGTCCACATCGACACCGTGCTGTTCTTCCAGGTCACCGACCCGCGCGCCGCCGACTACGAGATCGTGAACTACATCAAGGCGATCGAGCAGCTCACCGCGACGACCCTCCGCAACGTCATCGGCACCCTCGACCTCGAGGCCACCCTGACGTCCCGCGACCGGATCAACACGGCGCTGCGCGGCGTGCTGGACGACGCGTCCGGCAAATGGGGCATCCGCGTCACCCGCGTGGAGATCAAGGCGATCGAGCCGCCGGCGTCCATCAAGGACGCGATGGAGAAGCAGATGCGCGCCGAGCGGGAGAAGCGCGCCGCGATCCTCACCGCCGAGGGCGCCCGCGCCTCCGCCATCCTCACCGCCGAGGGCGAGCGCCAGTCGACGATCCTGAAGGCCGAGGGCGCCCGCCAGGCCGCCATCCTGGAGGCCGAGGGCCAGTCCGCCGCGATCGAGCAGGTCTTCACCGCCATCCACACCGCCGACCCCGACCCGAAACTCCTCGCCTACCAGTACCTGGAGACCCTCCCCAAACTGGCCGAGGGCCAGGGCAACACCTTCTGGGTGATCCCAGGCGAACTGACGAACGCCCTACAGGCCATCACCCAGGCCTTCAACCCCGCTCTCCCCCACCCCAACGGCCGAGACGACTCCACCGACCGGGCCGGACCTTCAGACGGTCTCTAGCTCGGCGAAGCTCACGCTCAGCTTCATGCCTTCCGGAAGCTCGGTGTCCAGCGCGTCGCGGTGGACGGTGGCGAGCTGGTAGCTGCGGCCCGACCAGTCGAGCCGGTGCTCCTCCACCGAGTGGATCGTCTCGTCGGCGTCCAGGACAACGATGAGGTACATGGGGATGCGCTGCCCCGCGTACTCCGCCTTCTTGTCCTGAAAGTCTCGCTGTCTGCTGTCGAATCCCGCGATCTCCACGGCGGTGAAGACGTTCGCACTCGTCAGCTTGGCGTTTCCCTCTAGGCAGTACAGGACACTGACGTCCGGGCGTCGCATGGTGAACCGGTGGCCCTTGTCAGTGACATGGGCGCTGCGCTCGACGTAGTACATGTCGGTGTCCGGAAGCACATCGATGCAAGGGCCGTTGGTCGGCCGCGCGTCCTCCAATGCGCGAGTGAGATTCCGCAGGATGCGCTGATGCCGAGGGGATGGTGATTCACAGAAGACGACAACGCCGTCCACTACTTCGATGGACTTGCAGACCTCTTCTGGCAGAGCCTCGTACTGCTCCTTGGTGATGAGGAGGCTTGAGGGATCCGTCGCCCATGCGGGAAGAGGCATGCTCAGGCTCCTAGAGATCGATCCGGTACCTGGTCAGAGCCTATATGCGGGGGTGCAGGGGCGCCCGGGGGACTGAGAAGCAGCCGGGAGGGGGCGTGGGGTGGGGTGGGGCGGGGGTTCCAGGGGGTCGCCGTCTTGGGCGGACGTGGCATGCTTGGCCGACCCAGGGCCCGGGTGGGCCGGATGGAGGCGAGGCGATGGGCAGGCGGGGGATTGCGGCCGCGGTGGCGGCGATGGCCGCGGTGGCGCTGACCGCGGCGGCGTGCGGGAGTTCGGGCGACTCCGACGCGGAGGGCGCGACGCCGCCGCCCGCGACGTCCGGGGCGGACGGCGGGGAGAAGAAGCCGGCGCCGCCCGCCAAGGAGCCGATCATTCTCGCGTTCGGCGGCGACACGCATTTCGAGGGGCAGTTGCGGGCTCGGCTCGGCAACCCGTCCACGGCGCTCGGACCCGTCGCCAAACAGCTTCGCGCGGCGGATCTCGCCATGATCAACCTGGAGACCGCCATCACGACGGGTGGTACGCCGGCGCCGGGCAAGCAGTTCACGTTCCGGGCGCCGCCGTCCGCGTTCAAGGCGCTGAAGGCCGCCGGGGTCGATGTCGTCTCCATGGCCAACAACCACGGCATGGACTACATGTCGGGCGGCCTGCGCGACTCCCTGGCCGCCATCAAGCAGACGCGGTTCCCGGTTGTCGGCATCGGCAAGAACGCCGATGCCGCCTTCAAGCCGTATCGCGTCACCGTGAAGGGCAACAAGCTCGCCATCGTCGGTGCCACGCAGGTACTGGACGACAACCTGATCCAGGCGTGGACGGCGACCGACACCCAGGGTGGTCTCGCGTCGGCCAAGAACGTCCCGCGGATGGTCCAGGCGGTGAAGGAGGCCCGCAAGGGGTCGGACGTCGTCATCGTCCACCTGCATTGGGGTGCCGAGCTTCAGCCTTGCCCGCTGCCGCGCCAGAAGGAACTCGCGCAGCAGCTCGTCGAGGCGGGTGCCGACATCATCGTGGGGGGCCACGCGCACATCCCGCTGGGCGGCGGCTACATGAACAGCTCGTACGTCCACTACGGCATGGGCAACTTCGTGTTCTACTCCGCCAACGGCCAGACGGCGAAGTCCGGGGTGCTGCTGCTGAAGGTCCAGAACGGCAAGGTCGTGAAGGACAAGTGGAACCCGGCGCTCATCCAGGGCGGCGTCCCCATCCCGATGAAGGGCGCCGCGGCGAAGGCGGAGCTCAAGCGGTGGAACGGGCTGCGCGGATGCACGGGTCTGTCGGCCAGGCCGTCCTGAGCTGGACTCTCCCACGGTGGGAGGGGTCAGGGTGGGGCCTGTGAGCGACGATCTCCTGCCGATCGGGCGGTTCGCGCGGCTGTGCAGGCTCAGCGTCAAGCAGCTGCGGCACTACGACGACCTCGGCGTGCTGCCCCCGGCGTGGACGGACCCGGCGTCCGGCTACCGGTACTACCGGCCCGGCCAGGCCCGGGACGCGCTGATGGCCGGCCTGCTGCGGGCGGCGGGCGTGCCGCTGCCGGTGGTGGCGCGCGTGCTGTCCGGGGACGCGGGCGGCGCGCTGCGGGAGGCGCGGGACGGGATCGAGGCCGACATCGCCCGGCGGCGGCGCGGCCTCCGGCTCCTGGACCGCGTCCTCGCCGAGGGGCTGCCGGAGCACGAGGTGGCGATCGTGCGGGAGCCGGCGCGGCGGGTGTTCGCCGCGCGGGAGACGGCGACGCCGCCGACGATCCCGGACGCGACGGCGGCGTGCGTCCGCCGGCTGCTGCCCCGGATCTCGCCGGACGGCCTGCTCGTCGGCCTCTTCCCGCTGGACATGGCGGACGAGTTCGACGTGCGCGTGGCCGTCCACGCGGCGGACGGCGACGAGGTCCTGCCCGGCGGCACGTTCGCGGCGGCCGTCCATGCCGGCCCCTACGAGGAGATCCCGCTCACTGTCCATGGCGTGCTCGCGTGGTTCGGCGACTACGGGCATACGCCTGCCGGGCCCGTCCGCGAGGTGTACCTCAACGACCCCGCGACCACGCCGCCCGAACACCTGGAGACCCGGGTGATGGTTCGAGTGGGTGATGAGCAGTGAGCTGGTATGAGGCTTCGAGCGAGCCGGAGACGGTCGAGCACGGGCGTGTGTCCGGCCTGGCGGTGACCGGGCGCGGTGAGCCCGGAGGCGCCGCGTACGGGGAGAGCGTGAGTGCGGTCTACGCGGTCCTGGGTGCGCTGGGTGCGCCGATGGTTCCGCTGGAGGGTCGCTGGTGGGTCGAGGACGAGCGCTCACCGTTCGACGTGCCGCGTGACGAGTGGCGGTGGCACATGTTCCTTCGCGTCCCGGACGACATCGCGTCGATCGCCCGCGCGCGCGAGGAGGCGCGTGCCGGAGTGCCCGCGGCTGCGCGCGTCCAGCACGTCACCCACAATGACGGCCTGTGCGTGCAGATGCTGCACAGCGGCCTGTACTCGGACGAGCCCGCGTCCCTCGCGCGCATGGACGCGCTGATGGAGGCGAAGGGGCTCGTGGTCAACGGGCTGCACCACGAGATCTATCTGTCCGACCCCGCCGAGACCGACCCGGAGAAGATGCGCACGATCCTGCGCCAGCCCGTCCGGTAGGGACGGGGCACCTTGGACGGGCCGTCCAAGAGGCGTAGTTTCGGGCTTATGCGTGATCAGCGGGTGAGGTCGGGCGAGATCGAGCTGGCCGTGCGGGTGCGGGGCGAGGCGGCGCGGCCGACGGTCGTCCTCGTCCACGGCTACCCGGACACGGGCGCGATGTGGGACGACGTGGCCGAGCGTCTCGCCGGGCGGTTCCGCGTCGTCGCCTACGACGTCCGGGGCGCCGGCGCGTCCGGCGGCCCGGCCGACCCGCTGGACTACCGGCTGGACGCGCTCATGGGCGATCTGGAGGCCGTCCTGGACGGGGTGGGCGCCGACGAGCCCGTCCACCTGGTCGGGCACGACTGGGGCTCCGTGCAGGGCTGGGAGGCGGTCATCGGCGACCGGCTGCGGGGCCGTATCGCCTCCTTCACCTCGATCTCGGGTCCGGACCGGCGGCATCTCGCGCGGTGGGCGCGCGATGCCGTCCGGTCCGGGCCGCGGGGCGTCGCGGAGGTGCTGGGCCAGGCGCGCCGCAGCGTCTACATGCCGGTGTTCATGGCGCCCCGCGTCGGCGAGGTCGCGGCCCGCGCGCTCGCCGCGGGGTTCGGGCAGATGATGCGGTTGCGCGAGGGCGCCGAGCCGCGCCCCGGCCACCCGGCGGACACGCTGCGCTCGGACGCCCGCAACGGGCTCGGCCTGTACCGCGCCAACATGGGGCGCGGCGGGGGGCCGTCCGGTGATGGGCGGACCGACGTGCCCGTCCAGCTCATCGTGCCGGTGAAGGACCGCTACGGTTCCCAGTCGCTGCTGCTGTCCGCGCGTGGGCTGGTGCCGAACCTGTACGTGCGCCGTGCTCCGGCAGGGCACTGGGTGGCGCGCAGCCATCCGGACCTCATCGCCCGCTGGGTCACGGAGTTCGTCGACCACATTGACGGCGGCGCAGAGACACCTGGTCTCGCCCACGCGCGCGCGGCAGGACAACCCGGCAAGGACTTCGGCGGTGACCTCGTCGTCATCACGGGTGCGGGCAGCGGTATCGGACGAGCCACAGCCCACGCCTTCGCCACCGCGGGTGCCCGTGTGGTCGTCGCGGACATCGACGAGGGCGCCGCCAAGCGAACCAGGGACGAGATCGAATCGGCCGGCGGCGAAGCCCACATCTACGGGGTCGACGTCGCCGACGCCGACGCGATGGAACGGTTCGCCGACCACGTACGCGACACGTTCGGCGTCCCCGACATCGTGGTGAACAACGCGGGCGTCGCCGTGGCGGGTTCCCTGCTCGACATGTCCGAGGACGAGTGGACGCGCATACGCTCCATCAACCTCGACGGCATGTACCGCGGTTCCCGCCTGTTCGGACGCCAGATGGTGGAACGCGGCGAGTGGGGCCACATCGTCAACATCTCGTCGATGGTCGCGTTCCTGCCGAGCCCCGAACTGCCCGCCTACGGCGCCACCAAGGCCGCCGTCCTCCAGATGACCGAATGCCTGCGCCTGGACCTCGACCGCTACGGGATCGGTGTCTCCGCCATCTGCCCCGGCGCCGTCGACACGCCCATCACGGGCAGCACCCGTCTCGTCGGCCTGCCGCCCGGCGTGGACGGCGAACTGCGTGATCGGATGGTCCGCGCGATCGAGCGCCGGGGGTTCCCGCCGGAGAAGGTGGCGCGGGCGATCCTGCGGGCCGTCCGGCGGGATACTCCGGTGGCGCTCGTCGCCGTCGAGGCACGCTTCGGCCGCGCGCTCTCCCGCGTGTCCCCCACCGCCAACAGGACGATCGCTCGTCTCGGGCGGCGCGCCGGAGACCGGGTCAAGGAACGGATGACCTCTTGAGGGTCTGCGTGGGGGTCTCCCCGAAGCGCTGCCTGTAGTGGGCGGCGAAGCGGCTCATGTGGAAGTAGCCGGCGGCTCTGGCGACGTCCGTGACCGCGCCAGGCCCGAGCTGCGTCATGGTGAGTGCCGCGCGCGCGTGGTCGAGCCTCATCCCGCGCAAGAGCCGCGTCGGGGTCAGCCCCCACTGGTCCTGGCAGATCGCTTGTAGCTGGCGAACGCTGATGCCCACCGACACGGCGATGTCGGTGACGCCGATGGGACGGTGGTGGTTCGCCTCCATCCAATCGCGGATCGTGCCCGCGAGATGGTGCGGTGGGTGTGCCGGCTCCTCGGCGAGGCTGTCGGTCGCCGTGTGCGGGAGGCCGAGCAGGATCGCGGTGAGCAGCGACTCCTCCAGGCTGCGCGCCGCCAGCGGATGAAGCCCGCCCTGGGCCGTCGCGTGGTCGAGCACGTGGCACACGTGCCGCCAGGTCTGCTCGACGATCGACGCCGGAAGGACGGCGGGACCGTCCACGCTGTGGAAGCGCAGCGGCGCGGTGTGGTCCCGTCCGAGATGGCCGGAGAGATGGTCGGCCAGGCGTCCGGTGCTCGTCGCGATGACGAGGCAGCCGAGGGCGGGGTGCGGCGTCATCCGCATCGGCTCGTCGTGGGACAGCACGAGGCTCCCCCCGGCCGTGTCACGGTTCCTGGTGCTCCGGTACTCGACGTCCATGGGCGCGATGGGCGCGCACATGGCGAAGTGGCCTTCCGTCGGTGGCGTGTCCACGATGACCCCGCCGCCCCCGTACCGCACCCACACCATGTTGATCGCGCCCACGCCGAGGGCGTTGACCAGACCGTCCAGCGGGATGTCCGGCTGACGGACCTGGAGGTCGTGGCCGATGGCGAAGGGTTCGACGATGTCGTGCAGGACACCGATGTCCGCGCTGGCGACCCGGCGGTAGGCGGACAGTGGCGGCGAGGTTGCGGAGAGAGTCATGTTCGCGTTGGCGGAGCCTTCTCAGGACGGTCGATGGACAGGACACCTCGGGCACGCAGGCGAGGCATGACCTCGTCGGCGAAGTAGCCCAGTTCATCAGCGTAATTGAGGAACGACAGAGCGATACCGTCGAATCCAGCACGCGCGAACTCCGCGAGGCCGTCCGCCACGGTGTCGGGGTCGCCGATCAGCGGGCAGCTGCCGTGGCCGGCGGCGAACCGGTCCCGGTAGATCTGGAGCATCTCCGGAGTGAACGACTGCGCGTGCAGCCCCTGCAGCCGCATCACCTCGTCGACGGCGGGCCAGTCGGCGTGCTCGTCGGCGTAGTAGTGCAGGAACTCCTCCGCCTCGGCCTGGGTCGGACGGCACACGACATGCCCGAGCGTGAAGACGCCGACCGTCCGGCCGTGGGACGCGGCCTCGGCACGGATCGCCTTCACGATCTCGGCACCGTCCTCGGGCCCGGCCACGACGGTGAACGCCCGGTCGGCGTTGCGGGCCGCGAACGAACGCCCCTGGTTGGACGACCCGGCGTTGATGACGGGCACGCTCTGCCCGTTGAACGGCTTGGGGCGTCCCACGACGTGCTGCAACTGGAAGAACCGTCCGTCATGGTCGAACGGCTCATCGGTCGACCAGATGCGCTTGACGACGTCCCACCACTCCTGGGCGAGCGCGTAACGCGTGTCGTGGTCATTGGGCAGCGTGAGACCGAACATCTCGTACTCGGGAGCGTGCCAGCCCGCCACGATGTTCAGCCCGACCCGCCCCCTGCTGAGGTGGTCGGCGGTCGCGAGCTGCTTCGCGGCGACGACGGGATGGTGGAACGCCGTGTGGACGGTGCTGAACACGCGCAGGCGGCTGGTGTGGGCGAGCAGCCCGGACGCCCATACGAGCGGGTCGAGGGCGCTCCTGTGGAAGTCGGTGCCGGGGCCCCAGTCCGTCCAGCGGGCGACGGGGAGCAGGAAGTCGATGCCGGTCTCGTCCGCGAGCCGGGCGAGCCGGAGGTTGTTGTCCCAGGTCGCGTGCCATCGTTCCGGAGCGGTCGTGATCGCGAGTCCCGATTCGGTGTTGGGGGAGAACAAGCCAAGCTGGAAACCCATGCCGACCTCTTTTTCGTCCGGTCGCGTTCGGCATTGCCAGCCCAGTATCGGAAGCCCCCGGACGATCGGCAATGGCCGGCAAGACCCGCGCCGCTACCGGAGGGAGGTCAGACCGGGATGGCGCCGAGCGCGAGCTGGTCGAAAGGCCCCGCCGCAGCCGACCGCCGCTCCGTCATCGCGTACACGACCACCCGCCCGGAACGCTTCCGCTGCTCGCGGGCGCGCGATGCCAATTCATGCACGACTTCGGCCAGATGGGTGCCGCAGGAATCGCGTCCGCGCTCTTTTGGCAGGGGCCCCTCCAGCCGCACGTGAAAGCACGACAGGCGGCCGCAGTGGGGCATTGAGCACGGTTGTTCACCTTGGAGGGGAGAGCTGTGCATCAAGGGGCACTTCCGGGAAGTCGGGCGGCTGAGCCTCCATCATGGCCCACCGCGCGCCTCCCTTCAACGCCGAGGAGACAGACCACCGCGCGAACGGGCTAGTCACAAATAACGCAAAACGCGCATTTATCCGATAAGCCACCCCGCCACGGCGACCGCGCCGACGTAGGGTGGCGGCCATGAGAATCCGCGTTCTCACCTTCAACACGCTCTTCCGAGGCCGGGCCCGGGAGCGCATCGAGGCCCTGGCCGGCGTGCTCGACGACTCCGACCACGACATCGTCTGCCTGCAGGAAGTGATATCGCCGTTCATTCTGGCGAGGCTCCGCTGCCTGACGCCGTCCTACCCGCACCTGGCGCGGGCCCGGGAATTCCCGCTCGTCCGAGGCGGCCTGGTCACCCTTTCCCGATGGCCTATCGTCCGCACCCACTACGAGCCTTTCGCCCTCGCCCGCCCAGCCCGCCCCGAATGGCTCCTGAACAAAGGCGCGCTGTTCACACGAATACAACTTCCGAGCGGCCATCTCACGGTGGTGAACACGCACCTTTCCGCGAACATGGACATGGACTGGTCGCCGTCCAACGTCTACACAAAGGTGGAGCAGGCAGAACTCGGCCGCCTGGCGACCGCCATCGAGCGGATCGATGAAACGGAGCCCCTGGTCGCCATGGGCGACTTCAACGTCCCCCGCGGCTCCCCCTACTTCGCGGCGTTCGCGTCCGCCGCCGGCCTGCACGACGGCCTCGCCGGCAGTACGGAACCGACCTACCGCCCCGAATGCGCCGACATCGGGGCGATAGACCAGCTCCTCCACAGGCCGGGCCTGGCGGCAGAGGCCCGCGTCGTCTTCAAGGACGAGGTCCGCCTACCGGACGGCGACCGCACCCACCTCTCCGACCACTACGGCATAGCCGCCACCCTGCACCTCACCGACTGAACCGGCCCCACCCGCGGCCGCTCACGATGCCGACCGACGTCGTGCGCGCCGCATGGCGATCAGCGGAGTGGTCAGGCACGCGGCAGCCAGCAGGATGACGAAGGCGACCGTCAAGGCCGTGGTGTAGCCGTGCACCGCGGCCGCATCCGGTCGCGGGTGCGGACGGGAGACCAGGTAGGCCGCGGTGGCACTGGCGGCCAGCGTGTTGAGCAGTGCCGTGCCCAGGGCGGCCCCCAACTGCTGGGCGGCGTTGTAGGCCGCGGACGCGGCCCCGATGTCATGCCCGCGCATGCCCTCGGTGGCGAGGCCGGCGGTCGGGGGCAGCACACAGCCGAGGCCGAGCCCGGTGAGCGCGAGCGCGGGAAGCAGGTAGAGGGCGAAGACGTCCGTGTCACCCGCCGGCAGGCGGGTCAGGATCAGCATCCCGGCGGCCGCGGCGAGCAGACCCGGCACGATCAGCACCGCCGGCTGGACGCGCCCGTGCAGTCTCCCGGCGATGAGCACGGACCCGGCCAGTGCCGCCAGTGCGTTGATGATCAGCGTCAGGCCGGCCTCGACCGGCGAGTAGCCCAGCACCGTCTGGGTGTAGTAGCTCATGAACAGGTAGAAGCCGAACATCGCCACGAACATCAGGGTGATGGCACAGAACGCGCCGGCGCGGGCGCGGTGCAGCAGCACCCGCATCGGCAGCAGCGGATGGGCCGCGCGGGACTCGACGGCGGCGAACGCGACCAGCAGCACCAGCCCGCCGGCCAGCGGCACCAGCACCCCGGCCGAGCCCCACCCCAGTGCTTCGGCGCGGTTGAACCCGTACACCACCGCGGCGAATCCGGCGAGGCTGAGCAGCGCGCCGGCGCCGTCCAGCCGCATCCGGCCTGCGACCGGCCGGTCGGCGGGCACCAGCGCCGTTCCGAGCACGGCGAGCAGTGCCACGGGCACGTTGATGTACAGGCACCAGCGCCAGTCGGCGTACTCGGTCAGCAGTCCTCCGGCGATCAGCCCGATCGCCGAGCCCGCGGCACCGACCGCGGCGAAGACCCCGAACGCCCGGCCGCGCTCGCGGGCCTGGACGAACGTGGTCGCCAGCAGCGACAGCCCGGCGGGTGCGAGCGCGGCGGCGAAGCACCCCTGCAGCGCCCGCGCCCCGAACAGCATCAGCGGGTTCACCGCGGCGCCGCCCAGCGCGGACGACGCGGCGAAGCCGACCAGCCCGATCTGGAAGGTGCGCCGGTGGCCGATCGCGCCGCTGACCCTGCCGCCGATCAGCAGCAGCCCGCCGAAGGCCAGCGCGTACGCGGTGATCGCCCACTGCCGGTTCCCGTCCGACATCCCCAGCGCCTGCTGCGCCGACGGCAGTGCGATGTTCACGATCGTCCCGTCCAGGACCACCAGCAGCTGCGCCGCGCTCACCACCGCCAGCGTCCACCACCGCCGCTTGGACGCGTCCCCCTGCCGGTCGCCGGACGCCTCACCGGCACCCTCCGCCACTTGCGTTCTGTTGTCTCCGACATCCATGACTTCCACTGTTTCGTTGAACTCGTCCCGGAGACTTTTCCGCTGCACACGGCTTGTTCAGCAGGGCGAAGGGGCCGACAACTCTCAACCCGCCATCGAACCTCCGGGCCACCGACGCACGCACGGCCCCGGCAGTTGCCTGCCGGGGCCGTGCGGTGAGGCGGTGGTTATCGGTGTGCTGCGCGGGTCAGGCGGAGGGCGGTCCAGGAGACTCGGGGCAGGACGGCCTTGAGGGTGGCGCCGTCGATCGACACCTGGTCGTTGGGGCGGGGGACGACGCGGTCGGGGGCTTCGCGGGTGTTGGTGGCGGTCAGGTCGGTGTCGGTCAGGGTGTAGGTCTCGGCCAGGTGCAGGTGCTCGGGGAACAGGTGCAGGTCCACGGTCAGCTCCACGGGGGCGTCCTGGTCGCGGTTGACCGCGAAGACGACCACGTCGCCGGTCTCCGCGTCGTGGGTGGCGATCGCGTCGACCACCGGGACCTCGCCGTGGCGGGCGGTCTCGTAGGTGGGGGACGTCAGCCGAGTGCGCAGAACGTCGCCCCTGGCCAGGGCGGCGGTCTTCGCGAACGGGTGGAAGATCGTCTGCCGCCAGGCCGGGCCGCCCGGTTCGGTGCGGATCGGGGCGATCACGTTGACCAGCTGCGCCTGGCACGCGGCGGTGACCCGGTCGCTGTGCCGCAGCAGGGAGATCAGCAGGTTGCCGACGACGACCGCGTCCGCGACGTTGTACTCGTCCTCGATGACGCGCGGCGCCACGTCCCAGCCCTCGGGCGGCTCCTGGCCCTGGAAGCGGGACAGGTACCAGACGTTCCACTCGTCGAACGACAGGTTGATCTTCTTCTTGCTGCGCAGCCGCGCGCCGACGCTGTCGGCGGTGGCGACGATGCTGTTCACGAAGTGGTCCATGTCGACGGCGCTCGCCAGGAACGAGCCGAGGTCGCCGTCCAGCTCCTCGTAGTAGGCGTGGCAGGAGACGTAGTCGACGAGGTCGTAGGCGTGCTCCAGGACGGTCGCCTCCCAGGCGCCGAACGTCGGCATGTCCGAGCTGGAACTGCCGCAGACCACCAGCTCCAGGCCCGGTTCCGCCGAGCGCAGCGCGCGGGCGGTGGACGCGGCGAGCAGCCCGTACTCGTGGGCGGTCTTGTGCCCGGTCTGCCACGGTCCGTCCATCTCGTTGCCGAGGCACCAGAGGGTGATGCCGTACGGCTTTGCCGCGCCGTTCGCGCGCCGCAGCTCGGAGAGGGTGGTCCCTTCGGCGTGGTTGACGTACTCGTGGACGTCCAATGCCTCCTGGACGCCCCGCGTCCCGAGGTTCACCGCGTACATGATCTCGACGTCGGCCTTGGCGGCCCACCGGGCGAACTCGTCGATGCCGACCTGGTTCGTCTCGACGCTGTGCCAGGCGAGGTCGCGGCGGCGGGGACGCCGGTCGCGCGGCCCGATGCCGTCCTCCCAGCGGTATCCGGAGACGAAGTTGCCGCCCGGATAGCGCACCATCGTGATGCCCAGTTCGCGGGTCAGCGCGAGGACGTCGGTGCGGAACCCCTCCTCGTCCGCCGCCGGATGGTCCGGTTCGTAGATCCCGGTGTAGACGCAGCGTCCCATGTGCTCGACGAACGAGCCGAACGTGCGGCGGCTGACCGGGGCCACGACCGCGGCGGGGTCGAGGACGGCGGATGCGTGCAGCATGGTTTCCCTTCGGGGGACGGCGTGCGGGGTGGTCACTTGACGGCGCCGATGGTCAGGCCGCCGCGCCAGTACCGCTGGAGCATGAGGAAGGCGATGATCAGCGGAATGATCGCGACGAGCGAGCCGGCCACGATGACGTTGAAGAGGGCCTCTCCGCCGCCGCTGCCGATGGTCGCGGACTGGTACCAGGTGCGCAGGCCCACGGTCAGCGGGAACAGGTCGTCGTTGCTGAGCATCACCAGCGGCAGGAAGAAGTTGTTCCAGGTCGCCACCATCGTGAACAGCAGCACGGTGACCAGCGCGGGACGCATCGCCGGCAGCGCCACGCTGCGGAACACCCGGAACTCGCCGGCGCCGTCGATGCGGGCGGCCTCCAGCATCTCGTCCGGCACCGAGTCGTGCGCGTAGACCCGCAGGAGGTACACGCCGAACGGGTTGAGCAGCGACGGCAGGATGACCGCCCAGATCGAGTCGGTGAGCCCGATCTCGCTCATCAGCAGGTACGTCGGCAGGACGAGCGCCGTCATCGGCACCATGATCAGGCCCAGCAGGGTCGCGAACAGGGCGTTGCGGCCCCGGAACTCCAGCTTGGCGAACGCGTACCCGGCGAGCGCGGCGACCGCGGTGGCTCCGAAGCCGCTGACCACCGAGTACAGCGCCGAGTTCCGCAGCCATTTGAGGTAGATGCCGTCGCTCTGGGTGAAGAGCGCGGACAGGTTGTCGAACAGGCTGAAGTCGCCGCCGAACCAGAGCGGCCGCGAGTCGAACAGCCCGTCGTTGTTCTTGGTCGCCGCCATCAGCAGCCACCAGAACGGCAGCAGGAAGTACACCGCCATGACCGCCATCACCGCGTGCGAGGCGATCCGTCCGGCGCCGAACCGGGCCGTCCGGCGGCGCGGGACCGGCGCGGCGGCCCTCGTGGACGCTCCGTCCATCGTCACCGTGCTCACCGCAGCGCGCTCCTTCGCCTCGTGACGAACAGGAAGATGTACGACCCGATGAAGACCACCGCGCCCAGCAGGAACGAGATCGCGGCCGAGTAGTTGTACTGCTGGTAGGAGAACGCCTGGTGGTAGGCGTACACGTTGGGCGTGTAGCTGTTGGTGATGGCGCCCGGGTTGAGCGGCTGCAGGATCAGCGGCTCGGTGAAGAACTGCAGGGTGCCGATGATCGTGAAGATCGTGACCAGCACGATCGCCGCGGAGATCATCGGTGTCTTGATGCGCAGCGCGATCTGCAGCGGACCGGCGCCGTCGATCCGGGCCGACTCGTAGACCTCGCGCGGCAGCCCCTGCAGGGCCGCGTACAGGACGATCATGTTGTAGCCGGCCCACTGCCAGGTCACGACGTTGCCGAGCGAGTACAGCACCCAGTCGCTGGACAGGAAGTCCGGGTTCCCGAGCGCGCTGAACAGGCCGGTGCGGGGGCTGTAGAGGAACCCCCACATCAGCGTCCCGATCACCACCGGCACCGCGTACGGGACGAACGCCGCCAGCCGGAAGAACCGGGAGAGGCGCGAGGTGGCGTGGTCGATGATCAGGGCGAAGGCCAGGGCCAGCGCGATCATCACCGGGGTCTGCACGACCCCGAAGACGATCACCCGGACGACGCCCCGGCGGAGCTCGGGGTCGCCGAGCGCCTGCCGGTAGTTGTCCAGCCAGGCGAAGACCTCGCCCTCCACCAGCGTCGACCGGTAGAGGCTGAGCTTGGCCGCGTACGCCATCGGCAGCAGCAGGAACGCGACGAGCAGGATGGTGAACGGCGTGACGAACAGCCACCCGGCCGCCGCCTGGCGGCCGGGTCCCCTGCGGATCCTCACGGTGCGACCTTGAAGCCCTGCTGCGAGGCGTACTTCGACACGTTCTGCTGGACGGTGTCCAGCGCCGCCGGCCACGGCGACTTCTTCTCGATCGCCTGGTTCATGGCCGTCGTCATCTGGCTGAAGTAGTAACTGTTGAACGGGCTCCAGTGGAACTCGCCGATGGCGTTGTAGGCCGGCACGAACACCTCGTTGACCTTCTGGCCGCCGAAGAACTCGTACTCCTTGCCCCGGAAGTAGTCCCAGTCGAGGATGGGCGTCACGGTCGGGAACAGGAACGCCTGGTCGATGCCGATCCGCCACGCGTCCTTGTTCGTCCCGAAGATCTCCATGGCGACCTTGGTCGCCTCCTTCGGGTGCTCGGACTGGTCGGTCACGGCGAACGCCGAACCGCCCCAGTCGCCCTGCGCGTTCGCCCCGGCCGTCCACTGCGGCAGCGGCGCGGCCCGCCACTTGCCCTCGGTCTTCTTGGCGACGCTCGCGAGGTAGCCGGGTCCCCAGCCGGCGGCCAGGTAGGTGGCGTACTTGCCGGTGGTGAGCCCGGTGTAGAAGTCGGTGGTGGCGAAGGCGGTGGTGTCGGCGAGGCCGCTGCCCACCATGTCCTGCCAGTACGCCATCGTCTGCTTGGCCTGCGGGCCGTTGATGCTGAGGCCGATGTTCGGCGCCTTGGCGGAGGTGTAGTCGAACGGGTGCGCGCCCGCCTGCCACAGCAGCCCCGTCATGAAGCCGCCGTCGTTGGCGCCGAAGTCGGTCATGAAGCTGCTGGGCGACGCCTTCTTCAGCTTCTGCGCCTGCTCCTTGAACTCCGCCCAGGTCTTGGGGACGGTGAGCTGGTACTTGTCGAAGAGGTCCTTGCGGTACAGCATCGCCATCGGCCCGGCGTCGACCGGGATCGCGTACACCTTGCCGCCCGCGCTGACCTGCTTCCAGGCCCAGTCGACGTAGTTGCCCTTGGCGGCGTTCGCGCCGTACTTGCCCATGTCCACCAGGTGCTTGGTGAGCTGGAACGTGGGAACTTCCTGGAACTCGATCATCACGACGTCCGGCGCGCCCTTGCCCGCCTTGAGCGCCGTCTGGAGCTTGGTGTACTGGTCCTGGCCGGTGCCCGCGTTCGTCCATTCGATCTGGACGTCGGTGTGGGTCTTGTTGAACAGGTCGAC
This sequence comes from Spirillospora sp. NPDC047418, assembly GCF_040643275.1. Lineage (NCBI taxonomy): Bacteria > Bacillati > Actinomycetota > Actinomycetes > Streptosporangiales > Thermomonosporaceae > Spirillospora > Spirillospora sp. NPDC047418. The sequence continues at coordinate 56,042 of NZ_JBEYTW010000016.1, read as the reverse complement.
GACCGGCTTGAACGAGGGGTACCAGGCCCAGACCTTGATCTTGACCGGGCCGTCGGACGTGCCGCCCGCGTCACCGGAGCCGCCGCAGCCCGCCATCAGCGCGCCGGCGGCGACCACCGCCACGACCGCCCGGACCGGTCGGCGCCGTCCGCGTTTTACACTGAAGTGCCTGACACTCATGGGTCCCTCCCAGGGGGAATCCGACGCGCTCGTATCGCGTAGTGGGTGGGTCGGTCCTTGGTGCTGGCACGCCAAGGACCGGCTGCAGGTCCCGCGCGCACCGCCGGTGGAGCGTGTGGCGCGAGTCGTATGTCGTCCCTGATGAGCACGGAGCCCATCGCGTTCTACTATCCTTTTGCAGCGCTGCAAACAGGATGCACGCCGCGCCAGTGGACGGCAAGAGGGAACCTGCCGGAAGCTTGTGACGGGCCGGGAGCGGGCCACCGACCGACCGGAGGGGACGGGCATGCGACGAGGACGTGAGGTGACCCTGCGCGACGTGGCCGAACTGGCCGGCGTCTCCAGCCGGACGGTCTCCAACGTGGTGAACGGCTACGCGAACGTCACCGAGCACACCCGCCGGCGCGTGCAGGAGGCCGTCGACCAGCTCGGCTACCGGCCCAACGTGCTCGCCCGCAACCTCGCCCGCGGGCGCTCCGGGCAGATCGCCGTCGTCGTCCCGTACCTGGACACTCCGTACTTCTCCGAACTGCTCCAGGACATCATCCGCGCCGCCCGCGTCCAGGGCTACAACGTGCTGATCGACCAGACGGACGGCGACCGCGAGCACGAGCGGATGCTCATCAACCACGGCTCCAGCCGGCTGCTCTTCGACGGGGTCATCTTCAGCCCGCTCGGGCTCTCCCAGAGCGCCCTCGCCGACCGCGACCCGAACCTGCCGCTGGTCGTCCTCGGCGAGCGGGTCAGCGATGGAACGTTCGACCACGTCGGCATCGACGACGTCGAGGCGTCCCGGCACGCCACCGAGCACCTCCTCGACCTCGGCCGCCGCCGCGTCGCCGCGATAGGAGACCAGCCGTACGAGACCGGCGAGGCGGCGCAGCTGCGCACCCGCGGCTTCCGCGAGGCGCACGAGCGCCGCGGCCTGCCCGTGCACGAGGACCTCATCATCGGCAGGCCCCGCTTCAACCGGGCCGACGGCGCGGAGGCCATGGCCTTCCTGCTCGACCGGGACGACCCGCCGGACGCCGTCTTCTGCTACAGCGACCTCGTCGCGCTGGGCGCCATCCACACCCTGATCTCGCGCGGCATGCGCGTCCCGGAGGACGTCGCGGTGATCGGCTACGACGACATCGAGGACGGCCGGTACTCCAACCCGACGGTCACCACGATCTCCCCGGACAAGGGGATGATCGCGGCCACCGCCGTCGAGCGCCTGCTGCTGCGCATCGGCAGCACGGCCCCGCCGCCGGGGCTGGAGCTGCGGGCGCCGCACCGGCTGATCGTCCGCGAGAGCACGGCCGGACGCGTGTCCGGCTGAGCCGGGCGCGGTCCTTTCATGCCCGCCTTGCGCCGGGCCGGGTGCCGGTGCATCCTGTTTTGCAGCGCTGCAATCGGCGTGGATGTTACCGGTCACACTCGCTGCTCTGCGCGGTCCCCGGCCACCCGGTCCGGTTCCGGCCGCGCGTTTCGGGCCGGCAGCGTCACCCGAAAGGAGAGCCCGTCACATGACCGCTCCCGTACTGCCGCACGCGAGGCGGCGACCCTGGCGCGCCCTGGCGATCGCCCTGGCGGTCGCGCTCGTGGCGGCGTCGTCCGCCCTCGTCCTGATCATCCGCTACTCGGGAACCGGCCCGCAGGTTCGGCTCGTCAACACGGCTGCGGAGAAGGCCCTCGCCGCGTATCCGAACCCCGGCTACGTCACCGGCTCGACCGGCGCGCACGACCCCTCCGCCGTCCGGGCGCCCAACGGGACGTACATCGTCGTGACGACCGGCGACAACATCCCGATCAAGACGTCCACGGACCGGACCGCGTGGCGGAACGCCGGAGCCGCCTTCCCCGGCGGCGCGCCATGGACCACGTCGTACACCGGCGGCTCCCGCAGCCTGTGGGCACCCGACATCTCCTACCACGACGGTCAGTTCTACCTGTACTACTCGGCGTCCACGTTCGGATCCCAGCGCTCGGCGATCTTCCTGGCCACCAGCCCCACGGGCGCGTCCGGAACCTGGACGAACCGCGGACTGGTCATCGCGAGCAGTGGCTCGGTGAACTACAACGCGATCGACCCGAACCTCGTCGTCGACGGGTCGGGCCAATGGTGGCTGACCTTCGGGTCGTTCTGGTCGGGCATCAAGATGATCCGGCTGGACGCCGGGAGCGGCCTGCGCTCCACGTCCGACACGTCCGTCCGGTCCATCGCCTCCCGGGGCGGCGGCCCGATCGAGGCGCCGTTCATCTACCGGCACGGTGGCTACTACTACCTGTTCGTGTCCTTCGACTACTGCTGCCGGGGCGCCGCGAGCACGTACCGCGTCATGGTCGGCCGGTCGAGCTCGATCACTGGCCCCTACGTCGACCGCAACGGTGTGGCCATGAACTCCGGCGGCGGCACCGAGATCCTCGCCGGTCACGGCTCGATCCACGGACCGGGACATGAGGCCGTCCTCAGCGACGTCGACGGCGACGTCCTCTTCTACCACTACTACGCGGACAGCGGTGCCTCCTACCTGGGCATCAACCTCCTCGGCTGGGACGGCGCCGCCTGGCCGTACGTCTACTGACACCCCTCCGCTCCGGCCCGGACCCACCCCGTCCGGGCCGGAGTTAGGCTGCCGGTATGTGCGAGACAGGGGGCGGGCACGGCGAGGCGGCGGCGTCGATGCCGCGTCCGGCGGCGGGGGCGGCGGTCGATCCGATCGCGCTGGAGCCGGTGGACGAGGTCAAGATCGTCACGCTGGTCGACAACCTCTACGACGCGCTGCTGACCGGCGACGAGCGCGTCCGGCGGGCGGGCTCGGGCGCGGGCGCGGTGCGGGCGCCGCAGTTCGAGGACGGCCGGACCTTCGCCGGGATGGTCGCCGAGCACGGCTTCTCCGCGCTGGTCAGGGTCCGCCGCGCCGACCGCGTGAGCACCCTCCTGTTCGACACCGGCCTGTCTCCGGACGCGATGGTCACCAACGCCGACCGGCTCGGCATCGACTTCGGGGACGTCCAGGCCGTCGTCCTCAGCCACGGACATTTCGACCACGCGGGCGGGCTGGCCGGGCTTGCGGGCAAACGCGGCGTCCGGTCGCTGCCGATGGTGCTGCACCCGCTGGCCTGGACGCGGCGCCGGATCGCGGTGCCCGGCCGGGAGACCGAGGACCTGCCGACGCTGAGCAGGCGCGCGCTGGACGCGGAGGGCTTCGATGTCATCGAGCGCCGCGAGCCCTCCCTCCTGCTGGACGGCAGCGTGCTGATCACCGGCGAGGTCGACCGGACCACCGAGTTCGAGCACGGCATGCCGCCGTCCCATCAGGCGTGGACCGGGTCCGACTGGGTGCACGACCCGCTGGTGGCCGATGACCAGGCGCTCGTCGTCAACGTCCGCGACCGGGGCCTCGTCGTGCTGACGGGGTGCGGGCACGCGGGCGCGATCAACATCGTCCGGCACGCGCGGCGGCTGACCGGGGTCGACCGGCTGCACGCGCTCGTCGGCGGGCTGCATCTCGGCGGGCCGGCCTTCGAGCCGGTCATCGCGCCCACCGTGGACGCGCTGACCGAGCTGGCGCCGAGCCTCGTCGTCCCCGGCCACTGCACCGGCTGGCGCGCCCAGCACGCCCTGGCCGCCGCGCTGCCCGGCGCCTGGGTGCAGAGCAGCAGCGGCAGCACGTACCGCCTCACCGCCTAGTCCTGCTGGTAGTGGACCAGGAGGGGGAGGAACAACTCGTCCACGATCGTGGTGATGCGCTCGTCCGGGACGGGCTCGAACGTCATCAGCATGTCGTGGCGCAGCAGGTCGAACGGCAGCGTGAGCACCGAGTCGGGGACGCGGTCGCGGTCGAGCTCGCCGCGCTCGACGGCGCGCCGGAAGACGTCCCGCGACCAGAGCGAACCGCCGCCGATGATCTGCTCGCGCAGTTCGGCGGGCGTCGTCCCGGCCTCGGCGAACAGGCCGCCGAGCTGCGCGCCGACCATCGTGGCGAGATCGATGCGCCGCCGGGTCGCCGCGCGCATCAGCGCGATGAGGTCGCCGCGCAGGCTCCCGGTGTCCGGTACGGCGACGGGATCGACGTCCCGCCGATGGCGGATGGCCGCGATCACCAGCTCGGTCTTGCCCGGCCACCGCCGGTAGAGGACGGCGCGGCTGGTGCCCGCCCGGACGGCGACGCGCTCCATCGTCAGCGCGGCGTATCCGGCTTCGACCAGTTCGTCCCACGCGGCGCGCAGCAGCGCGTCCTCCAGGGCCTTGCCCCGCCGGCGCCTGCCCGGCTCCTCCGCCACGTCGTCCTCCGTTAAGAGTCACTTGTGTTTCTTACTCGGGTAGCCTACCGTGGACAATAAGGTACATTCATGACTCTTAATGAGGTTCGTCATGGGGGAGCGTCTCGACCCGAAAGTGCTCAAAACGGCCGGGGTACTGATCGCCGGAGTCCTCGCGGTCGTCTTCGACACCACGATCGTCGGCGTCGCGCTGCACTCGCTGGCCGCCGACCTGCACACCACGGTCGCCACCATCCAGTGGGTCACCACCGCCTACCTGCTCGCGCTCGGCATCACCGTCCCGCTGAGCACCTGGGCGATGGCCCGGTTCGGCGGCAAGCGCGTGTGGATCTTCTCGCTGGCCGTGTTCCTGGCCGGATCGCTCGCCTCCAGCGCCGCCTGGGACGCCCCCTCGCTGATCGCGGGGCGCGTCGTCCAGGGCATCGGCGGCGGGCTGATGCTCCCGGTGATGACCACCCTGGTCGTCCGGGCCGCGGGCGGCCGGCTGCTCGGCCGCACGACCGCGGTCGTCGCGCTGCCCGCGCTGCTCGGCCCGATCCTCGGCCCGCTGGTGGGCGGGCTGATCCTCACGCACCTCAGCTGGCGGTGGATGTTCTGGGTGAACGTCCCGTTCTGCGTCGTGGGCATCTGGCTGGCCGCGCGGTTCCTCGACCGCGATGACCCGTCCGCCCGTCCCCGCCTGGACGTCCCCGGGCTGGCGCTGCTCGCCCCCGGCATGGCCGCGACCATCTTCGGCCTCTCCGAGGCCGCCACCAAGGGCTTCGCGAAGCCCGGCGCCCTGACCCCGCTGATCATCGGCGTCGGCCTCGTCGCAGGCTTCGCCGCCTACGCGCTACGCCGCCCAGGCCCCCTCGTGGACGTCCGCCTGTTCGCCCACCGCCCGACCGCGTCGGCCTCGACCGTGCTGTTCTTCTCCGGCTTCACCCTCTACGGCGCCGTCCTGCTGCTGCCGCTCTTCTACCAGCAGATCCGCGGCGCCACGGCCCTCGACGCCGGGCTCGCGCTCGTCCCGCAGGGCATCGGCACGCTGCTCAGCCGCTCCCTCGCCGGCAGCCTCACCGACCGCATCGGCGCCCGCCCCATCACGGTCATCGGCTTCCTCGTAGTCGGGGCCGCCACCATCCCCTTCGCCTACGCCGACGCCCACACGAACACCTGGACACTCGCCGGCTGGCTTCTCCTACGCGGCATCGGCCTGGGCGCCGTAACGGTCCCCGTCATGGCTGTCGCCTACCAGGGCCTGGACCGCGAACAAATAGCCCACGCCAGCGTCCTGATCCGCGTAGCGCAACAAATAGGCGGCTCCTTCGGCACAGCAGTGCTGGCAGTGATCCTGGAGCACGTCATGACCACCGGCCACCCGGCCGACGCCTTCCACCAATCCTTCTGGTGGGCCACCGCCTTCACCGCCCTGGCCGCACTACTATCCCTGACCCTCCCCGGCAGGACCACCCCCGACCACCCCGCCCCAACACCCACTACCGCCCCAGAAACCGCCCGCTCCCGCCCGTAACCTGGCTGATCAGAAGCGGTCGTACATGGCTTCCAAGCGACGCTGGCGCTCCTCGTCACCAAGGACGATCCGGACCCGTATCAGATGCCCGTCGGCATCGTGGTCGGCATAGACGGGGAAGAAGCCGTCGCCCCACCCGGTCATGAAGCACATCGTCCGGGCAGCGCCGACCTCGATCGTCCCGGCCTCGTGCTCCGTGGCCCGGACCTGCGCCATCACCTGCCAATGGTGGGAATGCGGCCGGAAGTCGACGGCCAGGCGTCGCTCGGCGTCGGCGTCCAGCCATTCCTGCAGGGCGATGGCACGGTCGACGGCTTCTCCGACGGGCAGATCCGTCCAGCCGTAAGCCACGTCCTCCCCCGGCGCGGGCAGGGGCAGGGCGCCGAAGTGGTCGGACGCGGCGTGGACGGAGTACCCCCAGAACGCCACGTCCGCCATGCCGTCGATCGGCTCCTCGTGCCACCACGCCGCCAACGCGTCGGCGTCCGCGAGGCTCAGCCGCGCCGCGTCCACTCCGACATGACCGAGTAGCCGGGACGAACTGGGCTCGCCCGACCCGAGGTTGATCGAGACCGATTCCCAGCGCGTGCCGATCCGACCGAAATCCCGGCCGACCGCGGTTACGCCGATCTCCTGGCCGGTAGGCAGACCGCCAATGGCCACGACCGGAATCCCGTGCATGAGAAAGCCCTGCCCCCCGTCCCTCACGCAACGCCCGGCACGCTCCCGATGCGGCACCCGCGCCCCCTCACGCTGGAGGCCGGCGTCCAGGTCGTGCTCCCGGCAGTGCTGGTCGAAGGCGGCGGTGAGCTTCTCGATCCCATGCCCGGGGAGGTCGTAGAGCCACCTACCGGGCTGCCGGTCGAACGTCCGGGCGGCCGCTTCGGCGTCCGGTCCGATGACGGCGAAATCGGCCGCCGCACGGATGCTGTCGCGCACCTCCGGATCGAACATTCCGACGAGCACGGCCTCGTCCATGACGGGCGACGCATCGCCCGACCACAGCCCCAGGTACCCGGTGTCCACGATGACCAGTTCCCCGGACGGACAGGTGATCGAGCCCAGAGCGATCTCCGAAACGGTCGTCATCGCGACATTATGGACCGAACGATCAAGCCGCGAGGCCCACGGGCTCCGCACGCCGTCACCAGGTCGCGCGGTGCTTGCCGACGTAGCTGTACCGCCGGGTCGCGACGTACGTGGTGGCGGTCCATGTCAGCAGGGCCACGCCCGGCATGCCCAGCAGCGCGGCGAGCAGCGTCATAGCGCGCCTCCCGCGAGGTAGTGCAGCCGCCTGCGTGCTGCGTCGCGGTCCTGCGTCCGCAACGGGAACTCGGCCCACAGCCGGTCTTGCCGGACGGTCTCCCTGACGCACGCGTCCGCGTCCGGCCCGTACACGGCAGCCTCCAGCCCCGCCGCAACCTCACGGGCCGACAGGCGCAGCGCCAAGCGGGCCGTCCAGTGCTTCCCGTCCGCGTCGAATTCCACCGCGTCCCACCGCCGCGACGCGCGCGCCGTAGTCTCGTTCTCCATCGGGCATCGACTCCTTCGAAGTCGGTCTCCGTAGGCCCGTCCGGCGCTGCGAACGCCGGGCGGGCCGCTGTGCTCTCTCGGCTACCAACTGTAACCCTAAGTGTCCCTTAGTGTCTTTAGACGTCCCTAACAATCCTCTGTCCTGCCATGTTCTGGGCAGTCATAGCGTGTCTTGCGTGGGAGAGATCGACCTTGACGGGCCGGAACCGCTCTTCGAGCAGGTGGCGGGCGTTCTCCGCAAACGCATCGTGGCTGGGACATACCCGGTCGGGCGCCGCATTCCGAGTGTTCGGGACATCGCAGATGAATTCCGGGTGTCACAGACGACGGCGGAGGCGGCCGTCCGCGTCCTCCGGCGCGAAGGGCTTACGCGCGCGACGCGGGGACGCGGCACCTTCGTCATCGCGGTACCGCCCGCCGACAACGCGTAGTCGTCGACGGCCGCCTCTGCCCGGTGCGGCCTCGACCGGCGTGGTGATTCACGCCAGATGCCGAGATCGTCGTGGCGCGGCACTACGCTCCCCGGTGCTATGGAAATGTTGGAGTTCGATCTGGACCAGCCGCGGGCCGCTTATCTCGTCATCGCCGAGACGATCGAGGCGGAGATGCGCGCGGGCAGGCTGCGGCCGGGGCAGCGCATTCCGTCTGCGAGAGAGATCGCGGACGATGCCGGTGTCGGGATGCGAACGGCCGAGACCGCGCTGCGCCTCCTGCGCCAGAAGGGCCTGACCGTCGCCGTGGTCGGTAAGGCGACCTACGTCGCGCCGGACGTTGAACAGCGCCCCACAAGTGAGCAACCGCAAGAAGGCGCGCCGCCCCGCGAGTAGTTCGACCGTCCGGCGCGTCCGTCGTGCCGTACCGCCCGCTGGCAGCGCGTAGTTGTTGGGCGCGCGGGTGGTCAGGGGGTTAGGAGTGTGGTGATCGCCTTGTTCAGGCGGGCTGTGCGGGTGGCGGGGGTTCGGGCCTTGAGGAGCGGGAGGATGAGCAGGTAGCGGTCGGTTTTGCCCAGTTCCTCGAAGCGGGCGGCGGCCTGCGGGTGGGCGGCGAGGGCGGCGGCGAGGTCGGGTGGGACGGCGGCGTCGCGCTGGCCGGCGTAGGCGGCGGCCCAGCGGCCGTCCGCGCGGGCGGCGTCGATCTCCGCCATGCCGGACGGACGCATCCGGCCCGCGGCGATCAGCGCCTCCGCGCGCTCGACGTTGATCCGCGACCAGGGGCTGCCTGTGCGGCGCCGCGAGTAGCGCTGCAGGTAGGAGTGCTCGTCGTAGCCCTTGCGCTGGCTGTCGATCCAGCCGTGGCACAGCGCCACCTCACCCGCGTCCCCGATGGTGATGCACGCGACGGGTGCGCCCTTCTTGGCGATCTTCAGCCAGGCGCCGTCCTCGGTGCCGTGGTGCTCGGCCAGCCACGCGTCCCACTCGGCGGCGTCCCGGAAGTGCAACATCAGCGGCCCCCATGCTCGGCGAATGGTCCAAGGGTCGCACGGCCTCAGGACGGTTTGCGGGCTTCGATCAGGGTGCGGGTCGAGTGGGCTGTGAAGGGGCCCTCGTGCTGGATCTGGTCGTGTAGGGCGCGGAGGTGGGTGCGGTACTTCGGGACGGTGAAGTCTGGGACGATCCAGATCACCTTGCGTAGGAAGTAGATGACCGCGCCTATGTCGTGGAACTCCATGCGCAGGCGTTCTGGGCGGAGGTCGGTGACCTGGAGGCCCGCCTTGCGGGCTTCGGCGCTTTCCAGGTCTGGGTGGCGGTGCCGGCGGGCTTCTGGTTGGGGGCCCAGGAAGTACTCCGTCAGCTCGAAGACGCTTGCGGGGCCGACGTGCTGGGCGAGGTAGGTTCCGCCGGGGGTGAGGACGCGGGCGATCTCCGTCCAGCGGACGGTCGCCGGGTGCCTGCTGACCACCAGGTCGAACGCCTCGTCGGCGAAGGGGAGTTCGCCGGTGTCGGCTACCACGACCGCGCCTCGGGGGTGGAGGAGGCGTGTGGCCTTGGCGATGTTCGGTGGCCAGGATTCGGTGGCGGCCATGGTCGGTGGGAATCGCGGTGCGCCGGCCAGTACTTCGCCGCCGCCGGTCTCGATGTCGAGGGCCGCGTTCGCCGTCGCCAGCCGGTCGCTCATCAGGCGTTGGTATCCCCAAGACGGGCGCTGTTCGGTCGCGCGGCCGTCGAGCCAGGAGAAGTCCCAGCCGTCGACGGACGCGGATTCGGCCTCGTCCACCAGATCATCGAAGGTGCGTTCCATCAGGTGGCCACGCCGAACATGGGCAGGCACGGGGCGAGACCTTTGATGGTGACCGGTGTGGTGGCGTGCTTTTCCCACTGCGCGCGTGTGAGGCGCATCCGGTGCTCGATGGTCATGGCGCCTCGGACGACGCGGCGTGCGGTGCCGTTGTCCTGGTAGCCGAGTTTGCGCGACACCGCGAGTGAGGCGCGGCTGTCGGCGAACGCCCTGGAAACGGCCTCGTCGGCGCCGAGTCCGGTGAATGCCAGGTGCAGGACGGCGGCTCTCATCTCGCTGCCGATGCCCTTCCCGTGATGGCGCAGGCCGAGCCATGAACCGGTGCCCACCTGGCGGAGAACGGCCAGGTCGTGGGCGCGGAGGTCCTGCTGGCCGACTACCTCACCGGCGTGGAGCACGGTGAGGTTCAGCTGCCAGTCGTCCGGTGTCCATTGGCCGAGTGTCAGCCAGTGGTGCTGGACGACTCCCCGGGCGACTTCGCCGGGAGGGCGGTCCGTCCACGGGACCATGAACGGCATCGTGCCGGGTGCGTGGACGCCCTGCGCCGCAACGCTTGCGAGAGCGCCGAGTTCTTCGGGGGACGGCAGCCGCAACTCCAGGCGCGGGGTCCGCAGCCGCAGCCCGAGCAGTGGAAAGTGTTCGGTCGGCATCTCCTCAGACTGCCGTCTCCCTGCGTGCCGCGGCATCCTGTTTTTGCCCGACCTCGGCGGGCTAGCGAAGACGGGGTTCCTCAGAAGCCGATGACGACGAAGATGATGCCGCCGACGACGTGCGCGATGACGGTGACGACCAGGACGGCGATGAAGACGTACTTCGCCGTGGGGTGGTCGAAGTGCGAGCCGGGACGGCCGCGCTGCGTGGAGCGGGCCTCGGCCTGCTGTTCGAGGTCGTCCAGCGACGGGAGGAAGGACGGTCGTCGCAAGGCCATCGATCTACATCCGTCCTGGTCGGGAGGGGGTTTCATCATTGTCAACGACGCGCGGGCGCGGTTCTAATCCGGTTGGCGGGACTCGGCACCTGGATGCCTCTTGGGTAGCTTGGGAAACATGTCGTCCTCTCTCGTCTCGGGCCCTGCGCGGCAGGTTTCGCCTTCGGCGCGGCGGCGCAACCTCGGGGCCGTCCTGCGGGAGGTGCACCGGGACGGGGCGGTGCTGCGCACCGAACTCGCCGACCGGATGGGCGTCAACCGGAGCACGATCCTGACGCTGATCGCCAAGCTCGCCGCCGAGGGCCTGGTGCGGGAGGAGCCGTCGGCGGGGACGGGACGGGCGGGCCGCCCGTCACTGGTCGTCCGCGCCGAGAGCGGCCGGGCGTACGTGCTGGCGTTCGACGTCGCGGTGGACCGGGTCGCCGCCGCCAGGGTCGGGCTCGGCGGCCGGATACTGGAGCGCCGGGAGGCGTCGCGCCGACGGGGGCGGGACGACCTGGACGAAGTGGTCGACGTCCTCGCCGGATTCGGCGCCGACCTCGTCGCGACCGCGCCCCCGGAGGCGGACTGCGTGGGCGTCGGCGTGTCGTACTGCGGCATGATCCGGGCCGTCGACGGGAAGGTGCGGCTGGCCCCCACCATGGGCTGGACCGACCTCGATGTCGGGCCGGAGCTCGGCCGGCGGCTCGGCCTGGGCCTGCCCGTGGCCGTCGGCAACGAGGCGCACCTGGGCGCGCTGGCCGAGCACGTCCGCGGTGCGGGCGCCGGCCACCGGAACGTCATCTACCTGCACGGGGACGTCGGGGTCGGCGGCGGCATCATCGTCGGCGGCCGGCTGCTGGACGGCGACGAGGGCTACGCCGCCGAACTCGGCCACATGATCGTCAACCCCTACGACGGCCGTCCCTGCAACTGCGGTTCGCGCGGCTGCCTGGAGGCGGAGGTCGGCGAACCGGCCCTGCTGGAGGCGGCCGGACGCGCCGGCGGCCCGCACGGGCGGGACGGCGTCCGGGCGGTCGTCGCGGCGGCGGAGGGCGGAGACGAGGCCGCCCGCAGGGCCCTGGACCAGGTCGGCGGCTGGCTCGGCCTCGGCGTCGTCAACCTGATCAACCTGTTCAACCCGGGCGTCGTCGTCTTCGGCGGCATGCTGAGCGAGGTCTACCGGGGCGCGGCGCCCCTGGTCCGCGAGCGGGTGACGACCCGCGGCCTGCCGGTGTCCCGCGAGCGGGTCGCGCTCCGCACCGCCGCGCTCGGCTACGACGCGACCCTGGCGGGCGCCGCCGAACTCGGCTTCGCCGCGCTGCTCGCCGACCCCGTCGGCGTCCTCGGCGGGTAGCGGACGCGCGGCGGATCAGGCGTTGCCGCCCCAGTACGGGCCGCCGTACCGCATGAGCACGCCCTCGATCTCCTTGCGCGAACCCCGGAGCCGGTGGACGGGCACGACGACGATCCAGCCCGTCTTCCGCTCCAGGTAGCACAGCGGCGTGCGCGGCCCGCGCGGCGGCGGGTAGCCGATGCCGGCCGCGGGCGCCACGCAGACCGACCAGCCGGCGGGCGAGTCCGCGCGGCGGACCACGACGCGGGCCATCGCATGCCACGGGTAACGGACGCGGCGGCCCCCGTACCGCACCTCGATGCCGTTCTGGCCGACCTCCATCTCGGACGGTTTCAGCAGTTCCCGGACGAGCGGGACCGTCCACACGATCGGCCCGCGCACGAGCCAGTAGGTGATCGCGAAGAGGCACACGTAGAACAGCACGACCATGAGGCCGCCGGGCGATCCCCCCGAGTTGACCACGCTGACGATTCCGAGCAGGCCGATCGCGAGCCCCAGGAGGAGGCGGAGGGAATGGCCCACGAGCGCGAATGCCACGGGCGTGACGCTGCCCTTGAAGACGATGGGCGGAAGTTGCTGAGAAAAGGGCGGGCCGGGCTGCTGGACGCTACCGGGTTCGAGCGGCTCCGGTGCGGCCAGCGTCCACCCGGAATCGTCCGGCCGAGGGCCGGTTCCGAGGCCGCCGGGCCCGGTTCCAGGGGCCGAATACCGGGTCAGCATGTCCTGGACGGGCTGCGGAAGCCATGCACTGTTCCGCCCGGCGCGGGACAGAACCTCCAGCAATTCCGTCGGCGTCGGCCGTGCCGCCGGATCCTTGGCGAGACAGCGCTCGACGATTTCGCGCAGCGGGGCGGGCAGGCCGTCCAGCACGGGTTCCTTGTGGACGACGCGGTAGGTCAGCGCTTCCGACGGCCCTTCCCCGAAAGGCCGTACTCCCACGACATAGGCGAGGACGGTGCCGAGGGCGAACACGTCGCAGGCCGGGGTGACGGACCCTTCGGCCAGCAGTTCGGGCGCCATGAAACCGGGCGTTCCGGCGTGGGCGGTGACTCCGGACGCGTCGACGGCGCGGGCGATGCCGAAATCGATGACGCGCGGGCCGTCGGCCGCGAGCAGCACATTGGACGGCTTGAGGTCGCGATGCACGACGCCGACACTGTGAATGGCCTCGAGCGCCTCCGCCAATCCGGCGCCCAGCACGAGGGCCGATTCCAGCGGTAAGGGCCCGTGCTCGGCGATCGCGGAGGCCAGCGAAGGCCCCGGCACATAGGCGGTGACCAGCCACGGGACGTCCGCGTCCGGATCGGCGTCCACGACGGGAGCGGTGTGGAACCCGCCGACCTGGCGCGCCGCCTCCACCTCGCGTTTGAAACGCCGCCGGAACTCGGCGTCGGCGGCCAATCCCGGATGGACGACTTTCACCGCCACCGGCCGGCCGCCGGGGGACGAGCCGAGGAACACCTGCCCCATTCCGCCCGCGCCGAGCCGGGCCGAGAGCGCGTATCGGCCGATCGTCCGAGGATCCCCAGGTCGCAGATCGTCCACGCGATGCCCCGCTCTTCCGTTGTATCCGGACCCGTCCGCCCCGGCCCGAATGATCTTCAAATTAAAACGGACGGGCTCGGCCCCCGGTAGGTCATGAGACGCAGAAACCGCATCCAGGAGCCCGCCGGGCTCAGCTGGGACTGATCAGCGCGTCGATCTCGGCGAGCAGCCGCAGCGCCGCCTCGTCGTCCGTCCGGGCGAAGGCCGCGCTGACCGCCGCGCCGGCGGCCCCGCCGGTCAGCCATCCGACGACCTGCCGGTACGGGCGGGACGAGACGTCCCAGAAGGCGTTGAGCAGACGCGGACGGCCGCGACGCCACGCCAGTTCGCCGCTGACGAACTCGTGCAGGTTGTGGAGGGAGCGCTCGGACGTCAGGTGTCCCCATTCCTCCAGGTAGGGCGCCATGTCGGCGTCGGCGGCGGCGAGTGCGCAGAGCTCCGTGCACACGCCGGAATAGCAGGACAGGGCACGGGTCCAGTAGGCGCCCAGGAACGCGGCGAGGGCGTCGCGTTGCGGCCAGTCGCGCCATCCGGCCTGGGCGAGCTTGCCGAAGACGATCTCCGTGTCCGGGAACAGGAAGGCGCTGTCAGCGGCCAGCTCCAGCACGCGCGGCGCGAAGTAGCGGAACTCCTCCGGACCGGCCCACGTGTTCAGCGCCGCCGCCGCGTAGTGGCGGAGGTCGTCGGCGTCCAGGCCGCGCAGGGGGCGCTGGAGCAGCGGCCGGCCCTCGTCCGGGCGGACGCAGCAGGGGCAGCCGGGCAGGCCGGCCGGACGCGGGACGTCCGCGAACGCCGCGTAGAGGTCCTCGACCGCCTGTGCGAGCGCCCGTTCCGCCGCGTCAGGAGGAGTGTTCAGCCGCGTGTTCCGCCAGTTCCAGGTCGATGAAGGCGGCGATCATCGAGCGCCACACCGCCTCGGCGACCTCGGGCGCCAGGCCGGCGTCCGCCGCGCGCTGCCGCGCCAGCGCGACGACCCGCTCCACCCGGTCGGGGGCGCGGACGGCCCGCTCGTCGGCCTTGAAGGCGGCGGCGGAGCGCACCAGGCCCTGCCGCTCGGCGAGCAGCCGGACGAGTTCGCCGTCGATGCGGTCGATCCGGGCGCGTACCTCGTCGAGCGATTCCATGTGCTGATCATCCCACGATGGGGGTTATGCCGCCGAGGTGCTGACCTGGGTGATGGTGATCCGCTGCTTCGGCGGGCCGTCGTCGGCGCCGCCCTCCGTGCCGCTCTTGGCGACCCGGTCGATGATGTCCATGCCGGACGTCACCTTCCCGAACACCGGATAGTCGGCCGGAAGGTCCGGCGCGTCGTCGTAGAGGATGAAGAACTGGCTGCCGTTGGTGTTCGGCCCCGCGTTGGCCATCGCCACCGTGCCCCTGGCATAGGACGCGCCGGACGTGTTCTCGTTGGCGAACACGTAGGACGGGCCTCCCTTCCCGGTGCCGGTCGGGTCGCCGCACTGCAGGACCTTCAAGGTGGGGTTCGTCGTCAAGCGGTGGCAGGACGAGCCGTCGTAGAAGTTCTTGCTCACGAGGAACGCCAGCGAGTTCACCGTGCAGGGAGCCGCTGCGGCGTCAAGCGTGAGCTCCAGCGTGCCGAGGTTGGTCGTGATGGTGGCCTTGGTCGGCTGCGCGTCCGAAACGCGGACCGGCGGCGTCCCGACGAATTTGACGTCCTTGCTCGACGCGGGCGGATAGTTGCACGTCGCCGCTGCGGCCTGGGTCCGCACGACCGGCTCGTGGGCCTTCTCCTCGCCGCCGTTCCTGAGCAGGACCGCGGTGGCGAGTCCGCCCACCACGAGCAGCACCCCGGCCGCCGCCGCGGCGGCGATCAGCAGCGGCCGCCCGCTCCGCCCGGCCGGCGGCGCGCTCCCCGCATACGGGAACCCGGCGGGCGGCGGCAGCGGCCCACCCGCCGGCGCACCGGCGCCCGGCAGCGTCCCCACACCGAACGGCCCCACCGCACCGGGCGCCGTGCCCGCGCCGGCGGGCGTTTCCGGGGCCGGCGGGGTCCACGGGACGGGCGGCGGAGGGGAAGCGGCGGGGGACTGGGCTGCGGCGGAGGTGCCCTCGGCCAGGAGGTTCGCGTCCGGGCCGATGCCGAGGAGGCGCTGCAGCACCTGCGTGGCGGCCGGGCGGGCCGCCGGGTCCTTGGCCAGGCAGGACGTCACCAGGTCGCGCAGCCGCTCGGTCAGCGCGCCCAGTTCCGGCTCCCCGTACAGGATCCGCTGCATGATCGCCGGGACGGAGTCGGTCCCGAACGGCGGCGCCCCGTTGGCGGCGAACGCCATCGTGCAGGCCCACGCGAACATGTCCACCGGCGCGCCGCCGGGCGTCCCGGCGACCTGCTCGGGCGCCATGTAGGCGGGCGTGCCGACGGCGCCGGTCAGGGTGGCGGAGGTGGCGTCGAGCGGCCGGGCGATGCCGAAGTCGATGACCTTCGGGCCGTCCGGGCCGAGCAGCACGTTGGCCGGTTTGAAGTCGCGGTGGACGACGCCCGCCTCGTGGATCGCGGCCAGCGCCGTGGCGGTGCCGATCGCGAGCCTGACCTGCTCGTCGGGGGACGCGGTGCCGCGCTCGGCGATCAGGTCGCGCAGCGACGGCCCGTCGACGTACTCGGTGACGATGTGCGGGAGGTCGTCGTCGGCGGTGGCGGCGAGGATCCGGGCGGTGCAGAATGGCGCGACGCGCCGCGCCGCGGCCAGTTCCCGCTCGAAGGCCGTGCGCGCCCGCGGATCGCGGCCGAAGTCGGCGTGCAGGAGTTTCACCGCGACGCGCTGCCCGGTGCCGGATTCGCCCAGGAAGACGGTGCCCTGGGCGCCTTCGCCGATGCGGCCCGTCAGCCGGAACCCGGCCAGTTCGCGCGGATCGCTGGCCCGCAGCGGCCGAGTCTCCGGCATTCACGACCTCCCCCGACGAAACGGAGAGAGCAGACTATCGGGGCCGTCAGCCCGGCCGGCCGATGCGGAGCAGCAGGTCCAGGAGGGCGGCCCGCTCCTCCTCCGACAGCGGCGCGAAGATCTCGGCGAGGACGTCGTCGGCGACGGCGTGCCCGGCCGCCAGGATCTTCTCGCCGGCGAGCGTCAGGTGGTGCTCGATGCTCCGGCCGCGGCCGGGGCGCCGGTCGATCAGGTTCTGGGCGGCCAGCCGCCCGGCGAGCGTCCCGAACGCCTGCTCGCTCTGGAACGTCTCCGCGGCCAGCGCCCGCGCGGACGCCCCCGGCGTGCGGCTGATCGCCCGCAGCGCGTCCCACTGGGCCAGCGTGGTGCCGACACCGGCGAGCCTGCTGTCGAGCATCCGGTGCTTGCGGTGCTGGGCCTGCTTGACGGCTCTTCCGAGGACTTGTCCATCGACGGGCATGAGCCCAGCCTAGAACCGGGCTAGGACGACGCTATGAGGTCCCTGTACCAGGCGTAGGACTTCTTGGGTGTGCGGTCCTGTGTCTCGTAGTCGACATGGACGAGCCCGAAGCGGGGGTGGTACCCCTGCGCCCATTCGAAGTTGTCCAGGAGCGACCACGCGAAGTAGCCGCGGATGTCGATGCCCTCGTCGATGGCCGTGCGCATGGCCTTGATGTGGGCGTCCATGAACTCGATGCGGGACGAGTCGTCCACCGTGCCGTCCGGGCCGATCTCGTCCGGGAACGAGCATCCGTTCTCGGTGATGTAGAGCGGCGGCAGGTCGTACCTGGTGTCGAGCGTGCGGAGCAGCGACAGGAAGGCGTCGGGGACGATCGGCCAGCCCATCCCGGTGGTCGGGTACTCGGTGATGTCGACGATGTCGAAGGGCAGCGGACCCTCGGACGGCGTCGCCAGCCGCGTCGGGTTGTAGTAGTTCACGCCCAGGAAGTCGATGGGCGACGCGATGACCGACATGTCCGCGGAACGGATGTACGGCGCGTCCGCCATCAGGTCGGGGTAGCGGCCGAGCAGCACCGGGTCGGTGAACAGCCGGTTCATGAACGCGTCGAAGGCGTCGGCGGCGGGCTGGTCTTCGGGCGTCGCGGCCCATGCCGGGGAGTAGTGGTTCGTCAGCCCGACGGCGCGGGCGTTGCGGCTGCGCAGGGCGTTGACGGCGAGGCCGTGGCCGAGGAGCTGGTGGTGCGCGGTGGGGAGCGCGTCCAGCCCGAGGGCCTTGCCGGGCGCGTAGACGCCGAACGCGTAGCCGTAGGCCGTGACGACCACGGGCTCGTTCAGGGTTATCCACATGTCGACGCGGTCGGCGAGCCGCTCGGCCGCCAGGTAGGAGAATTCGGCGAACCGGTAGGCGGTGTCACGTTCCAGCCAGCCGCCGGCGTCTTCGAGCGGCTGCGGGAGGTCCCAGTGGTAGAGGGTGGCGGCGGGGGAGATCCCGGCGGCGAGCAGCCCGTCGACGAGCCGGTCGTAGAAGTCGAGGCCCTCGGGGTTGACCGGGCCGCTCCCGGACGGCTGGACGCGCGGCCACGCGATCGAGAACCGGTAGGCGCCGGCGCCGAGGCCCGACATCAGCGCGACGTCCTCCGGCCACCGGTGGTAGTGGTCGCAGGCGATGTCGCCGGTGTGGCCGTCCCGGACGCGTCCGGGCGTGTGCGCGAAGGTGTCCCAGGTGGACGGCCCCCGCCCGTCCTCGTCCACCGCGCCCTCGATCTGGTAGGCGGCGGTGGCGACGCCCCATCGGAAGCCCTCCGGAAGCCCCAACGCAGCTCTCCCTCCCCCATGCCCGGCGAAAATGCGAATAGCTTTCGGATATTAGTGCCGGGGTGGTGCGGACGGAAGACTCCGGTGGCCCCGGGGTACCGATCGGCGGCCCGTGTATGCCGGGCACCCCCGCGTTCGGGGACAATGGCGGGGTGACCGAGATCCGGACCCCGCTCCGCCGCCGCCCCGCCCAGCGCCGCAGCGCCGAACGCGTCCAGCGGATGCTGGACGCCTGCGCGGACATCCTCGACGAGGACGGGTACGACGGCCTCACCACCACGCGCATCGCCCAGCGCGCCGAGGTGGCGATCGGCTCGGTGTACCAGTTCTTCCCCGATAAGCGCGCGGTCGCGCAGGCCCTCGCGCTGCGCAACCTGGAGGAGTTCGGCGACCGCATCTCGGCGCGCCTCGTCGAGGGCGGCTTCGCCGACTGGTCCGACACGGTCGGCGCGATCATCGAGATCTTCGTGGAGATGCACCGCACCGTCCCCGGCTTCCGGGTGCTGCGCTTCGGCGACGTCGCCGACGTCAACCTGCTCGACTCCGACGCCGACAACAACGCGGTCGTCGCCGACCGGCTGCGCACGATGATCGTCGGCACGTTCGGCGTCCAGGACAGCCCCGGCCTCGCCACCGCGCTCGCCATCTCGGTCGAGGCCGGCGACGCCGTGCTGAAGATGGCGTTCCGCCGCGACCCGGCCGGCGACCCCGAGATCGTCGCGGAGGCCGAGCGTCTCATCCACGGCTACCTCGCCTCCCATATCCGCACATCCTGACCTTCGCAGCACCCTGTCCCAAAAAACATGGGCTTGTCCCGAAAAACACGGGATGAAGGGGACGTGCTATGGCAGACTCCACCCGCACAACGCGACAGAACGGGTGAGTCCGCTGGACGAAGAGAGACTTCAGGCGCAGAGCAGGCTGCTGATACGGCAGCGGGTACGCCTGATGGTGAACCAGTACGAGGTGCACGCCGAGGCGCCCGGCGGCGGGGAGGGCGAACTGCTCGCCTTCGCGCAGCAGAAGCGGCTCGCGTTCAAGGAGCAGGTCACCCTGTACTCGGACGACTCCAAGACGCGTCCGATCCTCGGCTTCAAGGCGCGCAAGCGCATCGACCTGGCCTCCGCGTACGACATCACGGACGCGCACGGCCAGCCCATCGGGGTCTTCCGCAAGGACTTCAAGAAGTCGCTGCTGGCCTCGACCTGGCACATGGAGCAGCCCGGCCTCGGGGTGACCACGGGCAGCGAGCGCAACAAGTTCGTGGCGGTGCTCCGCCGCGTCTGGCAGATCATCCCCTACGTGGACAGCCTGCCGTTCGCCTGGCCGTACCACTTCGACTTCTACGCCGGTGACCAGGTCGTCTTCTCGGTGGAGAAGAAGTTCGGCTTCCGCGACCGGTACACCGTCGACATCAAGGACCCGCGCCTCGACCGCCGCCTGGTGATCGCGCAGGCCGTCGGCCTGGACGCCCTCCAGTCGCGCTGACCCGCGAACCCGCCGGGCCCGCGAACCCGCCGGGCCCGCGAACCGCCGGCCCGCGAGCCCGCCCGCTTGCCTCGCCTCGCCCGCATCTCCTCGTCGGGGATGCGGGCGTCGGCTTTCCCGTCCGTTGGTTCTCCCGTGACCCTGGTTTCCTCGCGCTTTACATGTTACGAAGGTATGTAAAGCCGTGGGCGGTGCAACCGGCGTCGCGAGGGCGCGGCGCAACGCCTGGAGGAGGATCCCCCCGTGAGTTCCTTTGACCTCTACTCCACCCCGGTCCCGACCGAGACGTGGAACGTCCCCATGGCGGGCGACACCCGCTTCACCTGGGAGTACGACGACGGACGCGACCGGCTGCTGAACCTGTACCAGAAGGGCAAGGACAAGCAGTGGGACGCGCAGAAGCGCATCGACTGGGACCTTGAGGTCGACCCGCTGAACGTGGCCGGCCTGCCGGAGAACTTCAACCCCCTCTTCGGGTCGGACATCTGGGAGAAGATGTCGCAGAAGGAGCGGGACGAGTTCGGCCGCCATCAGGGCTCGTGGCTGTTCAGCCAGTTCCTGCACGGCGAGCAGGGCGCGCTGAACGTGTCGGCGCGCATCGTCCAGTCCGTCCCGGACCTGGACTCGAAGTTCTACGCCGCCACCCAGACCATGGACGAGGCCCGGCACGTCGAGCTCTACACGAAGTTCGTGCACGAGAAGATCGGGATGTACTACCCGATCAACCAGGACCTGGCGAAGCTGCTCGCCGAGTCGCTGGAGGACAGCCGCTGGGACCTGCCCTACCTCGGCATGCAGGTCCTCATCGAGGGCCTCGCGCTCGCCGCGTTCGGCCTCTACCGCGACATGTCGACGAACCCGCTGGTCAAGCAGCTGCTCGCGTACGTCATGCAGGACGAGGCGCGGCACGTCGCGTTCGGCCGGCTCGCGCTCAAGGACTACTACGCCGAGCTCACCGACAAGGAGCGGGCCGAGCGCGAGGAGTTCGTGGTCGAGGGCTGCTACCTCATGCGCGACCGGTTCAAGGGACGCGAGATCTTCGAGCAGCTCGACATGCCCGTCGACAAATGCATGGAGTTCGTCGACAACTCCGACATGTACACCCTCTATCAGTCGCTGCTGTTCAGCCGGATCGTGCCGTGCGTCCGGGACGTCGGTCTCTGGGGCGACAAGGTGCAGGCCGCCTACCAGGACATGGGCGTCCTCGACAACGCCAAGGCCGACCTCGAAGCGCTGATGAAGCAGGACGAGGAGATCGCCGAGAAGGTCGACGAGGAGAAGTACGCGGCCGAGGTCGCGGCCCGCAAGGACGAGGTCGACCAGGCCATCTCCCTCGGCTCGGCCGAGTAGCGGGCGGAAGCGGGCCGCCGCTGGCGGCTGGCCGGAGCGGGGGCGTCCTTGCCGGGACGCCCCCGCTTCGTCCTTTGTCGGACCTTGTCGCTTTTGGTGCGCCGGCCGATGTCGGTGATCAATTCCGGAGATCTTTCTGCTGTTTACCCATTGATTCTCTAATTCGCCGTGCGGGCCCCCGGGCTGTACTAATGTCCCCGCTCGACGGTGCGCCGATCCTGCCAGCCGCGCGGGCGCACAACACACACACGTGCAGGTCACCGAAAACTGTGCAGGTCACACCAAAAACCCCGGGGGAAAGAAATGAACCGAACAGCCAGGAGCCTGCTGGGCGCCGCCGTCGTCGCTCCGTTCGCCGCGGCGCTCGCCGTCAGCGCGGCGCCCGCGAACGCCGCGCCCGCCGCTCCCCAAGCGCCCGCCGCGCCGGGCCCGTCCACCGCCTTCCTCTACGACGCGGCCGCGGCGGCGTACCCGATCACGATGGCGATCCCCGACCCCGCCCTGCAGACCGCCGGCCGGACCGCCGAGACGGCGACCGGCGCCGTCGACCGCACGGTCGGCGCCGCGCCCGGCACGTCCGGCCTCCGCGCCGGAGCCGCCCGCTGCAAGCTGAACCCGGGCAAGACGCTCAACTACAAGACCGGGGCCGGGCTCCCGGAGGCGCCGCTGCCCGGTGCCGGCGGGGCCGTCCCGCTCGACGGCCTGCCCCAGGGCGACTGCCTGGGCAAGCGCGGCGACGCCCTGCGGACGGGCGCGCGGCCCGCCGCGCTGCCCGCTGCGGTGCCCGCCGACCTGCCGGGCGTGCCGTCCGCGCTCGGCTTCGTGCAGACCGGTGACGTGCCGGTGAGCTCGATGCTCTTCCCGGCGCGCGAGCGGCGCGCCACGCCGGTGCCTGCCGACGATGTCGTCGGCCAGGCGAACGACACCGTGAACAAGGTCGGCGCGAACCTCGACCGGACGGAGGAGGGCGTCGGCCAGGTCGTGGAGGTCCTGAAGGCGAAGGACCCGGCCGCGCGCCCCGCCGACGGACCGCTGTCGGGCTCCCCGCTGTCGATGCCGGACGCGTCCGCCCTCGGGCTCCCCGCGCTGCCCGGCCTAGGGTGACAGATCCCTTCTCGCTCAACGCTCACGGGGCGTTCCGCGGATGCGACGGCATCCACGGAACGCCCCGTTCCGTTGACCGAGCAAGCGATTGTTATATGACCGAGATCACATGGTCTATGGCGAGTAAAGAAGATCTACAAACGTAGTTACCGCATGGAGTTGATCGACTTCCCAGCGCAAAGACTAGGGTGACAAAGCCCACAAACCAGGGGCCTGCGTCTTGATTCACGCGGGACGCAACGTAGCGTCAAGGACTTGTGCGGCGCTTTAGAGATCAAAAGTAAAGATGCATTTACAGCCGCACTTACCGGACGCCGGAACCGCGAGGACGCGGAGCGCCTGAGACAGCGGCGCTGGAGGCGGGCGAGCGAGCCCGCGTCGGCGGGGGACCCGGGGACGAGCGAGATCGCCCCGGGCACGCCGTGAGTAGAGCCGGACGTCCGGGGCCCTGTCCCCTAACAAAGGACTCCTCTGTGGGTAGCCCTGTCCGGCGTCTTCTTCGAGCACGCCTGCGCACCGTCCTGATCGTCTCCGGAGCCGCCGTCGCCGTCCTGGCTGTGAGCGCGTTCGCCCTGGTCAACAGCGACGGATCCGCGCGATCCGCACGCGCCGCGCAGGTCCGGCCGCCGGCCGCCGACCCGCTCGCGGGCCGGCCGAACGCCGACGCGCCGCGGGCCGGCCGCGGCGGGACGCGCGCTCCGGAACCGTCACCGACGACGTCCCCGAAGAAGAAACGACCCAAGTCCGACACCAAGGCCGCGCACCTGGCGAAGCCGAAGAAGCCGAAGAGGAAGACCGAGAAGAAGGACCGCAAGGTGCTCTCCTCCGGCTCCTGCCAGGCCTCCTACTACTGGGAGGGCCAGATGACCGCGAGCGGCG
The DNA here is from genome assembly GCF_040643275.1 of Spirillospora sp. NPDC047418. Classification (NCBI taxonomy): domain Bacteria; kingdom Bacillati; phylum Actinomycetota; class Actinomycetes; order Streptosporangiales; family Thermomonosporaceae; genus Spirillospora; species Spirillospora sp. NPDC047418. The sequence goes on along the minus strand of NZ_JBEYTW010000016.1, from coordinate 33,006 downwards.
AGCCCTTCGACCCGAGCGAGCTGACGGCCGCGCACAAGACGCTGCCGATGGGCTCCAAGGTCCGGGTGACGAACAAGAACAACGGCCGTTCGGTCGTCGTCCGCATCAACGACCGCGGCCCGTACGCGGGCGGCCGCTGCCTGGACCTGTCGAGGGCCGCGATGAAGAAGGTCGGTGGCACCGGGTCGGGTGTGATCCCCGTCCGCTACGAGGTCCTGTCGCGCGGCTGACCGGCACCGTGATCCACGCACCCGCCCGGCGGGCGCTCGACCGCGCCCGCCGGGCGGACGCCGCTCACCGCGGGTGTCCGGCCACGGCGCCGGGCAGCCCTTCCGGAGTGCCCTGCCCGCCCGCCGACCAGGCCCCGTGCCGCCCGTCCTCGCCCGGCTCGGCCGCCGCAGGCGCCTCGGCCTCGGCCTCGGCCTCGGCCTCGGTCTCGGCTGCCGGAGACTCCGCAGGGTCGGCGTCGGACGGGTCGGCCAGGTGGTCGCGGAACCAGTCGGTGAGGGCGGTGTCCACCTGGACGGCCTCGGTGATCGGCGGGCGCGGCTCGGTGCCGGGCTCGGCGGCCAGCGCGTGCCCCATCCGGAACGTGGTCGACTCGACCGGCCCGGTGCCGTGCCGGCGCAGCAGGTCGCGCAGCGACGTGACCTCCCGCGCGGGGACGACGCGGTCCTTGGCGCCGCCGACGAGCAGGATCGGGACGTCCCGTCCGGCGAGGCCGGGGGCCAGTGCGCCGAGGTCGAGGCGGTCGGCGAGGGCGGCGGCGCCGGCCGTCCAGTCCCGGTCGCGGCCGGACCGCTTCTCGACCGCCCGCGCGGTCCGCGCCGGGGCGACGACGGGCGCCACGAGCGCGGCGGTGCGCACCGGGACGGCGCCGCGCAGCACGGCCAGCAGCGCGGCCGCCGCGCCCGCGCTGAAACCGGCCAGGGCCACCGGGCCGTCCGGGATCGCGAGGTCGCGGCGGAGTTCCGCGAGCGCGGCGGGCAGCCGCTCGGCGGCGCTGTCCACCGCCGCGCAGTACGCCTCGATCGCCTCGGACTCCAGGATCGCGCCGGAGCCGAGCCCGCCGGGCGACCGCCCCGGCAGGTCGAGGAAGACCCGCCACACCGGCACGCCGGTCATCGGGACCGCCGCCGCGAGCGCGGCCGCCGTGCGGGGCGGGTCGAAGCCGGGCCAGGCCACGATCAGCCGAGCCGGGCCCGACGCGGTCGCGTCCACCGCGGTCGGGGGCAGCGCGACATAGGGGTCGCCTGCCGCGGTGCCGTGGACGGGACGGTGCGTATGGTCGCCGCTCATATCCGTTCGTCAGCTCCTGCGATGCTCGACGGGTCATGCCGGTCGTGCTGGGGGAGGCGCCCGTGAGGGACATCGTCGCAGCGGGCACCAGGCAACACGCCGTGAAACGCCGCAGGTCGACCGCGAGAGTGAGGAAGAACTCACCTGAGGTCACCCCGACGCGGGGGAACATATCCGTCAGTCGTCGCGTCCTAGATATGCGTGGGCGCCGCGGGGGCGCGCCCACATGACCGTTCCGATTGAGGAGTGCTCGTGGACAGGAAGCGGAACGCGGCCGCCGCCGGGCAAGCCTGGCAGATCTACAGCGAGACCCTTCAGCCGGACGCGCCCGGCCTCTGGACGCGCGTCCGCGCCGTCCCCAGGATGCTCAAGGCGGTCCTGCGCGGACAGTACAGGGGCATGTCGTTCGGGACCCTCGGCCTGCTCGCCCTGGGCCTCGTCTACATCGTCTCCCCGATCGACGCCATTCCCGACATGATCCCCATCGTGGGCATCGCCGACGACACCGGACTGGCCCTGTGGCTGGCCACCGTCCTGGTCAGGTCGGCGGGCGACTTCGTCACCTGGGAACGCGGCGGACGCCCCACCGTCATCGTCGGCGAACCCGTCGACTGAGCGAACGGCGACGCTCCCGCGACCTGCGGGAGCGTCGGCGCGTCAGGACGTGTCGGGACGTGTCAGGACCCTGACGGGCTCAGTTCCTTCGCGAAGCGTTCGGCGGCGTCCCGCATGATCGGCACGACGTCCGGGACGGCCTCGCGCGTCATCCGCCCGGACGGGCCGGACACGGAGATCGCGGTCAGTGCCGGCGCCCCCGGCAGCGGCACCGCGACGCAGCGGACGCCGATCTCCTGCTCCTCGTCGTCCAGCGCGTAGCCCTGCTCGCGGATCCGCCGCAGTTCCGCCAGCAGCGCGTCCGGATCGGTGAACGTCTTGGGCGTGTGCGCGTCCATGCCCGTCCGGGCCAGGATCTCGCGGACCTTCTGGTCGGACAGCTGCGACAGCAGCGCCTTCCCGACGCCGGTGCAGTGCGGCTGGACGCGCCGTCCCACCTCGGTGAACATCCGCATCGAGTGCTTGGACGGCACCTGCGCGACGTAGACGGCCTCGTCGCCCTCCAGCACCGCCATGTTGGCCGTCTCGCCGACCTCGTCCACCAGGCGGGCCAGCACCGGCCGCGCCCACGTGCCGAGCAGCCGGCTCGCGCCCTCGCCCAGCCGGACCAGCCGCGGGCCGAGCGCGTACCGCTTGGACGGCTCCTGCCGGACGTACCCCTTGTTCACCAGCGTGCGCATCAGCCGGTAGATCGTGGGCATCGGCAGTCCGGAGACCTCCGTCAGCTCCGACAGCGCCATCTCGCCCCCCGCGTCCGCCAGATGCTCCAGCAGGTCGAACGCGCGCTCCAGCGATCGAACGGCCTCCGCCACCCCGGGTCTCCTCTCCCTCGCAACCCACCAGATTCTACGGAGACCCGATTTCACTCTACGAAAGAGGGGCAGTTGCCAGCGTGATGCACGTTACTCGCAGCGATCACCTGGCAATAACAACCCTGTGCCCGGCGCCGCGGCGCCGCCCCCCTGGCAGCCATGCAGGAGACCGCTGGGGGGAACGGTGCGCGGAGGGACACGCTGGGCCGCGATCGCGGCTGGCGCCGCACTGGCCGTACCGGTGACGCTGGCGAGCCCCGCCGCCGAGGCCGTCCAGGACGGGCACCGTCCGGCCGTCCGGCTGCTCCTCGACCTGACGACCTCCCGGGTCACCGCCGGTGGACGAGAGGGCTTCGCGCTGACGTACACGGTCCGCGTCCACGCCGAAGACGGTGTCGCGCACGGCACCACCTTGTACCTCACTGCGGAGCGCCCCACTTCTTGGACGCGGCACACTCCGGGCTGCACCCGCTCCGATTCGGGTCGCCAGCTCCGCTGCGCGCTAGGCGACGTGGGCGAACAACCGGCCGAACGTACGGCCACCCTCCGAATACCGTCGTCGATGATGTCGACGCCGTCCGCGAACCCCCTGAGCGTCGTCGCCGTAGCGGACGCCTCCAACGCCCCCCGCCGCACAGTCCGCGCGGTCTTCGCCTTCTCCGCCTCCACCCCGACCACCGACCCCACACCGACCGCCGACCCCACACCGACGAAGACCCCCAGCCCGAGCGGCCACCCCACCCCCAAGCTCACGCCCACGCCTGGCCACTGCACGTCCGGTGCGCCGTGTCCGTCCACGCAACCCTCGGGCCCCGACCCGACCCCGAGCGGTCATGACGGTTCGCCTGCCGCGACACCGTCCGGAGGCAAGCCGACAATCCCGTCCACCCACCCATCCAGTCCCGGGTCGACCGCGACCAGCGGTCACACCCCGTGCAAGACCGGCAAGCCGGAGCCGGGACGCAGTGCGTGCCCGACGACGAAGAAGCCCAGCCCGACTGGCCACTCCAGTGCCCACTGTGCGGTCAGTAAGGCGAGTGTTGCCGGGCGGCCATGTCCGTCTGGCCAGGCGCTCGGGCCGAAGCCGAGCGCGAGCGGTGGTGGTCACTCGCCGGCAGTGGGGCCGTGCAAGGGCGGCACCCCGGACGCCGGAGGCGGGCCCTGCGTCGCCCCGAAGCAGACCCCGCCGAAGGCGTCCGCGCCCAAGCCGACTTCGCCCAAGCCGATTCCGCCGGAGTCGTCCGCGCCGAAGCCGACGCCGGATGATTCGGCGAGTTCGGCTGTCGTCATTCCGCCCGGTGTCGCGCCCAGCCCGAGCGACCAGCCCAGCTTGAGCGGCCAGTCCGGGGAGGCGGGCGTGCTGCCGTCCGGCGCGCCCACGGAGTTCTCCGTGCCGGATCTGCCCACCGTGGCACCGCCCAAGGCGGTCGTGCTGCCGCCGGTGAACGCGTCGGCGGGGCCGGTCGTGGCGCCCGGCGAGACCCGGATGACGCTGATGGCCCCGGCCGGAATGGACGAAGCGGACGAAGCGGACTGGGCGGTCGTCATCGGGATCGCGCTCGTGGCCGAGATCGGCCTTCTGTGGGGCGTCGCCTGCGTCGGGCTGCTGCGGCGGCGATGGGAACTGCAGCGGGCCGTGGCAGGCGGGTGAGGCGGGGTCCGGGACGACGGGAACGGGCGGCATGCCCCGTCCGGGCAGACGTATCGAAGGACGGGCCATCCCAAATCGGGTCCGGTGTCAGTAAGCTGACCGCCTGGCAGTAAACGCTGTCGTGACGGACAGGGGATCCGGTATGTCAGACACGGCGATGCAGTGCCCCAAGTGCGAGGCGAGGCTCGGCACCCATGAGCGCCACGGGGTCGTGATCGAGGAATGCCCGGGGTGCAAGGGCGTCTTCCTCGACCGCGGCGAGCTGGAGCAGCTGATCGACGCCGAGAGCCGCTACCTGGCGGAGCTTCCGGACGACGCGAATCCCGAGACGACCTACCAGGGGCGGCACCGCCGGGGCATCATGGAGCAGATCTTCGCCGGGTGACCGGTAGGGTCCCGGCACGGTCGGTGACCGCCCGGACGCCCCCCTGTGAAAAGGGTTTTCCCTCTTGTCACGGGGGTGACAAACCGGGCGCCGCCGAATGTGTCCGGGAGCCAATATCGCGCACTCGCTACCATCCGGTAGCTTGACGATCATCGCCGGTCGCCGGGGGCATCCAGGACACCAGCCGCCCGGCCGACGCGGTCCGCATCCGCCGGCGGCGCCCGCCCGCACGCTCCGTACCGGGCCCCGTCCGGTCCGTCCCCTCGGGAGAATGATCAATGGCATTGGGCTCGCTGCTTCCCGAACTCCTGCCCGGCGGCTCCGGCCGCACCCCGCTGATCGAGCGGGTCGCGAGGTGGGCGAGGGAGAAGCCGGACGCCCCGGCCTACACCTTCGTCGACTACTCGGCCGACCCGGCGGGCGCGCACGTCACGGTGGGCTGGGCGGAGACGGACCGGCGGGCGCGGGCGGTCGCCGCGACGCTGCGGCAGGTCAGCGGGCCGGGCGAGCGGGCCGCGCTGCTGCTGCCGCAGACCCTCGAGTACATGATGACGATGCTCGGCGCCATGTACGCGCACGTCGTCGCGGTGCCGCTGTTCTCCCCCGACCTGCCGGGGCACGCCGACCGGCTGATCGGCGCCTACACCGACGCCGAGCCCGCGGTGATCGTCACGACGCGGAACGCGCTGCCGCACGTGGAGAAGTTCCTCGCCGACCACGACGTCCCGCAGCCGAAGGAGATCCTGTTCGCCGAGGAGATCGACCCGGCGCTGGCCGACCGGTGGGAGGACGAGCCCATCGGTTTCGACGACCTCGCGTACCTGCAGTACACGTCGGGGTCCACCCGCCGTCCCGCGGGCGTGGAGATCACGCACGGGAACGTGACGGCGAACGCGGCGCAGCTGTGGACGGGGTGGGCGCCGGAGAGGCCGAACCCGGAACTGGTCAGCTGGCTGCCGCTGTTCCACGACATGGGGCTGATCTCGACGATGGCGCTGCCGCTGGTGAACGGCGACCACGCCATCTACACCGACCCGGTGTCGTTCATCATGAACCCGATGCGCTGGCTGCAGCTGATCGCGTCGCGGCCGGGCAAGAACGTCTACACGGCCGGCCCGAACTTCGCGTTCGAGTACGTAGCGTCGACGGCGACGCCGGAGAAGCTCGCCGGCCTGGACCTGTCCGGGCTGACGACCTGCCTGAACGGCGCCGAGCCGATCCGCACCTCGACGCTGGCGACGTTCGCGGAGGCGCTCGCGCCGGCCGGGCTGCGGCCGGGCGCGCAGGCGCCGGGCTACGGGCTGGCGGAGGCGACGGTGTTCGTGACCGCGGCCGCCGAGGACGTCCCGCCGAAGGTCATCTCGGTGGACCGGGAGGCGCTCACCCGGGGCGAGCTGCTGCTCCGCGACGGCGGGTCCGAGCTGGTGTCGTGCGGCGGCCCGTGCGGGCAGCTCGTCGCGATCGTCGACCCGGAGACCCGGATCGAGCAGCCGGACGGGCGGGTCGGCGAGATCTGGGTGCACGGCCCCAACACGGCCCTCGGCTACTGGCGCAACTCCGAGCGGAGCCAGGACACGTTCGGCGGTGAGCTGAACGACCCCGGCGACCTTCCCGCCGGGCCCTGGATGAAGACCGGTGACTACGGCGTCGTCCACGAGGGCGAGCTGTACGTCACCGGCCGCATCAAGGACCTCATCATCGTGGACGGCCGCAACCACTACCCGCAGGACATCGAGGTCACGACGCAGGAGGCGCACCCCGCGATCCGTCCCGACCACGTGGCCGCCTTCGCCCTCACCGGGGAGGAGACCGAGCGGCTGGTGGTCGTCGCCGAGCGCAACCGCCGGGTCCCGCTCGGACGGCTGGACGCCGACGAGGTGGAGGCGGCGGTGCGCGGCGCCGTCAACGTCGAGCACGAGATGAGCGTCCACGACTTCGTGTTGATCGAACCGGGTGGCGTGTCCCGCACGTCCAGCGGAAAGATCGCACGTGCGGCGACGCGGCAGCGCTACCTTGACGGCGGGCTGCCGACGACCGCGGCGCGCCTGGCGTCCCGCAGGTAGTTCGGACCACGGCGCGCTCGAACCACGGCGGCCCGCCCGGCCGCGGCGAAACAGGAGGACCATGCTTTCGGGGCTGGGGCGTCTGATCCACCGGCGACGCTGGGCCAGCCTTGCGCTGATCTTGGTGATGACCGTCATCGCGGGCGTCTGGGGCCTCGGCGTGTTCGCCAAGTTCAAGGAGGGCGGCTTCGAGGACCCGGACGCGTCCTCGACGCTCGTCGCCAGGCTCGGCGCCACCTACTTCGGCAGCACCAACCCCGACGTGCTCGTCCTGTACTCCAGCGACGCGATGACGGTGGACGACCCGCGCTACGAGGCGAGCGTCGTCACCACCGTCTCGCGGCTGCCGAAGGCGCAGGTCGAGGAGATCATCTCCTACTGGTCGTTCGACGGTAAGGCGGCGGAGTCGTTCGCCTCGCACGACCGGCACAAGACGTTCGTCGCGGTGAAGCTGCGCGGCAAGGACGGCGCGACCAAGACCGAGAACTACCATCTCGTCAAGGACCGGCTGGCGGCGCCGGGGCTCACCGTCCAGTACGGCGGCGCCGTCCCGCTCGGCGAGGAGTTCGGCCAGCAGGTCGTCGCCGACATCGTCCGCGCCGAGATGATCACGTCGCCGCTGCTGGTCATCCTGATGGTGATCCTCTTCGGCGCCCTCGTCGCGGCCCTCCAGCCGCTCCTCATCGCGGCCTTCTCGACCATCGGCGGCCTGGCCGTCCTCCATGTCGTGACGTATGCGGCGGACGTGACGTCGTTCGCCTTGGAAGTCGTCACGATGATGGGTGTCGGCCTGTCGATCGACTACTCCCTGTTCATCATCAGCCGGTTCCGTGAGGAACTGACGCGCGGCATGGCCGCGCAGGGGCTGCCCCAGGGCAAACCCTGGAAATGGGAGCGCGACAAGGCTTCGCGCAAGGCCGCCAAGAAGGCGTACAAGACGGCCCTGAAACCGGTCCGCGAGTCGGCCCTGGCCGCCACCATGGCGACCGCGGGCCGCACCATCATGGTCAGCGGCGTCACCGTGTCCGCGGCCCTCGCCGGTCTCCTGCTCTTCCCGCAGATGTTCCTCCGGACGATCGGCCTCGCCGGTATAGCGACCGTCATGGTCGCCGTGTTCGGCGCCACGGTCCTCCTGCCGACGCTCCTGGCGCTCCTGGGGACGCGCGTCGAGGCCGGACGGATGCCGTGGCGGCGGCCCACGTCCAAGCGCGCGCAGCGCGACCCCGAGAGCGGCTTCTGGTACCGCCTCGGCCACAGCGTGATGAAGCATCCGCTGCCGTACTTCGCGGTCGTGCTCGTCATCCTCGGCGTGATGTTCGTGCCGTTCCTGAACGTCCAGTTCGGGAGTGTCGACGCTCGCGTCCTGCCCAAGAGCAGCCCGACCCGCCACGTGGTCGAGACCGTCAAGAAGGAGTTCCCCAACGGCTCGGCGGAGCCCATCGACGTCGTCGTGTCCGGAGACCTCATCCCGCGCGACTGGAAGCCCGCCAAGAAGGACGACCCCATCCCGCCCTACCTGGAGGACTTCCGGCAGCGCCTGGCGAAGCTCCCCGGTGTCGCGGAAGCCCAGTTCACCGGATACTCGGGCTCGTACGGCGGCGTGCGTATCTCCGTCACCCACAAGTACGAGCCGATGGACGAGCACGCCCAGGACCTCGTCACCGACATCCGCGGGATGAGCCTGTCCAAGGACGGCTACCCCATGCACATCGACGTCGGCGGCAGCACGGCCTCGCAGATGGACCTGATGTCCAGCCTGATGCGCACCCTGCCGAAGATGGCGGTCTTCGTCGGGATCGCCACGTTCATCCTGCTCTTCATGTTCTTCGGGTCGATCGCGCTGCCGCTGAAGGCGATCGTGATGAACGTCCTGTCGATAGGCGCCTCGTTCGGCGCGATCGTGTGGGGCTTCCAGTACGGGCATCTCGCCGGCGTCCTGAACTTCACCCCGACCGGCGGCGTCGAGGCGACCAGCATGATCCTCATCCTCGCGGTCGTGTTCGGCCTGTCGATGGACTACGAGGTCTTCCTGCTCAGCCGCATCCGGGAGGAATGGGACCTCACGCACGACAACCGGGTGGCGGTCGCGTCCGGCATGCAGCACACCGGCGGCATCATCACCAGCGCCGCGCTGCTGTTCCTCGTCGTCGTCGCCGCGTTCAGCATGGCGGGCATCACGGTCGTCAAGCTGATCGGCGTCGGCATGTTCGTCGCGGTCGTGGTGGACGCCGCGCTCGTCCGGTCGCTGCTCGTTCCGGCGACGATGCGGTTCATGGGCGCGGTGAACTGGTGGCTGCCGCCCTTCCTCGCCGGCCTGCACGCCCGCATGGACCTGCGCGAACGCAGCGCCCTGGCCCCGGCGGGCGCCACCGTCGCCCCGCCCCGCCTCCCCGACGAGCAGCCGTACCCGTACGCACTGCACTGGGAGGACGCCGGCGCGGCCCCGCCCCCGGCCCCGGCCCCGGCCCCCGCACCGGAACCGCGTGTGCCGCCCCCATCCGCGCCGGAGCCGCCGCAGCTCGTCTTCCGGAGCGCCGACGGCGCCGAACCCAACGGCCGGGCCCCCGCCGAGCCGTGGCGCCCCTGGGCGGACGGCCCGCCGCAGCCGCGGCCGCGCCACGACCCGCGCGTCCGCCGGGCGATCGCCCCGGCCCCGGACGGCTCCGGCTGGCGCTGGACCGACACCTAGGCCGAGGGCGCCTCCGGATTTCCGCGACCGTAAGCGGTCAAGGCCGTTCGGCCTCCCGTCACTTCGGAGAAGGTGATGGCAGCAGGACGGTCCGGGGATCGGGGGAAGCGTGCGACGAGTTCCGCGGCACCGGATCACCGACGGCCTCGACCAGATCATCGCCCTCGCCGTGGACCTGGACGCGTCCACGCTCGTGATCGACGTCGAGCCCCTCCTGGCGGAGTGGGACTCGCCGCCGGAGGTGTTCCTCGCCGCGGTGCGGCGGCTGCACGCGGCGGTCGTCGAGCGGGCGCCGTCCGTCACCGACTTGGTCTTCGCGTCCAACGCGGGGTGGCCTCCGCAGCCGCCGCCGGAACCGGCCGGTCCGCGCATGGCGGTCGTCTCCCCGGCCCGGAAACCGTGGCGGACGAGGTACCTGGACGGCCTCCCCGCCCCGATCGTGTTCGCGGGCGACCAGGTGCTGACGGACGGGCTGCTCGCCTGGCGGCTGCGGGGCGACTTCCTCCATTGCGCGAACGCCGGGGAGCCGCCGCTCCTGGCCCGCGTCCAGTCCGTCGCCGGACGCTGCATCGCGCCGCTCGTCTTCGTCGCCGCCTCCCGGATCGGAATGCGGTGAGCGACCCCCCGGACAGGACGCGGCTGGACATCCTGCTCAAGGACTACGAGCTCGCGCGGCTCGACGAGCGGAACCTCAACGCGACCCAGGCGACCGCGTTCAACGTCACCGTCGCGGTCATCGGCCTCATGGCGGCGAACATCAGCTCGGAGACGCACCTGCCCGATCCGATGCTCGCCGCCGCTCCGCTGCTTCCACTGGCGCTGCTCGCCTACCTGCAGATGCTCGGCACGGTGGCGACGATCCGGTCGTACTACATGCGGGGGCTGGAACGGGAACTGCGCACGTACGCGGGCCCGGCGCTGAGCGCCCTGGGGGACGTCCCGGCCCCGGCGCTGGCGGACCTCTCCCTCGTCATCGGCAGCCTGCGGCGCGGTTCCTGGCGCTTCCGGGCCATGGCCAACCTGATCCTCGGAGTCATCACCGTCGCCTTCGGCGGTCTGACGATCTACATCGGCTGGCGCGTGGTCGAGTCGCCGGCCGTCCAGATCGGCATGCTGGCCGTCTATGTGCCGCTGGCGGTGCTCTTCTTGGGGGAGGCCGCCAGATCGTCCATCGGCGGACGGACGCTTTACACCCGGACCGCCCAGGCGTTCCTGGATTCCGAAATGGTCCGGCCCCTGCCGGTGGTGACCCTGGCACCGCTCGGCGGGGAGGCCGGGCCGCCGCAAGGCCCGGCCATCGGGGGAGCGATGCCGCGAAGCAGCAGAGAGCGCCGCCTGTTCTCCTATTTACTCTATCCACGCCCGGAAGACTCCATAAAGCTGGCCTTCGCCCCGGTCTCGTTTCTCTGTGCCGCCTGGTCGACCGGAGAGTGGGGCGGCTGGCTGCCGGCGATGGGCGTGTGGTTCGTCCTCGAATATCTCATCTACCTGGCCCGCTACCAATGGAACGACGTGCGGGGAATCGAGGACGACCAGCGGCACGCGGAAAGGAAGTCGCGTGGACGCCTGCCCGGTGGCGGCAGCCCCGGACGTCGGCTTCGCAATATCAGGATCAGCTTGGCGGTCGCCTTTCTCCGGCTGCTCGCGGCCGTCGGCATGGGGTGGCTCATCGGCCATCTGATAGTGACCTGCGTCCTCCTCGCTCTCGTTCTCGGGATCGCGCTGCTCTACGAGGCCCTCCGGTCGCGGTCGGCGAAGATCGCCGCCGAGGCCGCGAGCGGCAACCGCGATCCGCTGCGGCCGAACCCGACGACGGCCGCGCTCTGGTTTCTGGTCTCACTCGGCTACGCGGTGCGTTCCGGCGCCGGTTTCTACCTCGGCGGCCTGGGCCTGACCGATTCCGCGCTGGTCTTCGGAGTCGTGTCCATCGCGGCCTACGGGATGATGTTCGTCCTGATGACCTGGGTACTGGAGGCCACGAGCTTCTGCCGCCACCAGCTCGCGAGCGCGTCCGCCGACGACGCCCCCTGGTACCGGCTCGACGAGTTGGCGCGCAAACCCCATATCGGCGCTCTGCTCACCTTCGCCGGAATCAAGACGCACAATGCGAGCGGTGTCGCCGACCTTCCCGTGGAGCCGGTCGGCGCCGACGATGCGGCTTACTGCGGAAGGCACCCCATACTGGCGCCACGTGGCCGCGTCCGAGCTCCTTGGAACGTCGGGCTGGTGGTCGGTGTGCTGGCGGGCGCCATGTGCGGAATGCTGCTCGCCGAAACCGGCGCCGGCGGCACCAAGCCATTTGTGGCCAGCATATTAATAACGGTCGTGGGCTTGGTGCTGCTCATTCTGGGTAACGTGTTCTGGAGCATTCTGGGATGCGTTGCCGCCACAATGGCGATCTGTGTCACCGCGGTCGCCGCCGATGCCGAGCATGCGCCGCTGGCCGCGGTTCCGTGGGCGATACTCGGCATCACGTATCTCGTATTCCGGAACAGTTCGTATCATGAACTCAAGTTCTTCGCGAAGGAACGCCATCCGCTCCGCCGCGTGATGCTGGTGCTCGTGGGCAAGCAGACCGCGGAAGCGGTCGGATTGACCAGATCACATCAGTGAACGGCGTTCGGAAGCAGGGAGTCGATGACTTCGAGGGCGCGGTCGGTGCCGTTCTCGGCGCGTAGGCGCTCGCCCAGTTCGCTCGCCGTGGCGGTGATGGCGTCGTCCTTGACGGCTTGGCGGATGCGGGCGGCGAGGCTCGGAGCGGTGAGGGAGCGGAAGGGCAGGGGGGCCGTGCCCGCGCCCAGCGCGGCGATCCGCTCGCCCCAGAAGGGCTGGTCGCCGAAGAACGGGCACACGACGGTGGGGACGCCGGCGCGCAGCCCCGCCGCGGTGGTGCCCGCGCCCCCGTGGTGGACGACGGCCGCCATCCGGGGGAACAGCCACGCGTGCGGGACGTCCCGGACGGCGAGGACGTGCTCGTCCGACGTTTCGGGGTCGCCCTGCACGATGCCGCGCACTCCGGCCAGTTTCAGCGCGGCGCGGATCGTCAGCGCCGTCATCTCCACGTCCTTGGCCACCATGCTGCCGAATCCGACGTAGACCGGCGCCGGTCCGGCGTCGAGGAAATCGGTCAGCTCCTGCGGCGGCGTCCATGCGTCCTCGTCCAGGAACCAGTAGCCGGTCATGGCGACGTTCGGCGGCCAGTCCTTCGGGCGGGGCACCATGAGCGGGCTGAAGCACGCCAGGACGGCGGCGCGGGTCGGCAGCCTGCCGCGCAGGGGCAGCTTCTCCAGGCCCAGCGCGTCCGCCCGCCAGGGGTTGATGAACGGTCGCGACAGCTGCCAGGCGATCTGCTCGACCGCCGTGAAGCTCCCCCGGTTGCCCCACCGGCCGAGCCGCCGGGCCTGCGGCACGAACGGATGCGGGAACGCCCCGGTGGCCTGGCTCGGCTGGAAATGGATCAGTCCCCAAGGGACACCGAAATGCTCACCGAGATGCATGGGAAGGTAACAGAAAGTGGGCCCCAGGATGAGGTCCGCACCTTTACAGGCGTCCGAACACTCGGCCAGCAGCCGTTCGGCCATCGGCCCGAGGATACGCCGGAAACCGCCGAGGAATTTGATCGGATTCCGCCCGCCGGCGAGCAACTCCTGACCGGCGTCCGATTCGAGGATCTCCGTCGGGTCGGCCGTCAGCGGCGCCAGCTCCAGCCCGGCGGCGACGGCCATCGGCGCGTACCGCGCGCTCGCCACGAGCCGCACCTCGTCCCCCCGCGCCCGCAGCGCCCGCCCGAGCGCCACGCACGGCTGGATGTCGCCCCGCGAACCCGCCGCGAAGATCACGATTTTGCTCACGGTGCCTCCTACCAGGCGTCGCTGCGCGGGCCGGCCTGCGGTTCCTCCGCCGGGCCCTCCTCGGGGACATAGGGCTCGTACCACCCGTGCGGCGGCGCCGGCCGCTCCTCGTCGTCCCCGAGGGGCTGCGGCTCCCGCTCCCCGGCGCCGGCGGCCTCGTCCCCGCGCTCCGCCTCGGCGGGGTTCCAGGAGGCTCTCAGCACGGCCGCCGTCCCGCCGTTCTCGCCGGTAGGCACGCTCTCGGCTTCCGGGCCGCGCTCATCGGCGGCCGGGGTCTCGGGGATCGCTGGAATCGGGGTCGTCGGGCGTGCGGACTCCGGGGTGGGCCAGTCCTCCCACGCGTTCGCCCGCACCGAGGACGCGGGCACGGCAGGCGCCACCGGCGGCACCGGCGGTGCGGGAGACGGCGGGGACAGTGGCGCGGACGGAGGCGCGGGCGGTGGCGCGGACGGAGGCGCGGGCGGTGGTGCGGACGGAGGCGCGGGCGGTGGTGCGGACGGTGGCGTGGACTCCGGCGCAGGTGGTGGCACCGACGGTGGCGCGGGTGGCGGCGCGGACGGAGGCGCGGGTGGTGGTGCGGACGGAGGCGCAGGCCAGGGCGTTGGCGGCCCGGAGCGCTCGTCGTCCTGGCCCCTGCCGTCGGCGTCCTGCCAGCTGTAGGTGTCGTCCGGTGGCTTGACGGTGTCGTCGTCGGTCCACCAGTGGGGGCCGGGGGTGGGGGTGGGGACGGGCTCGTCCGGCATGGGGTCGTCCTCCCAGGTGGCGGGACGCGGGAGGGGCACGTCGCGCGGTGCGGCGGCCGCCATCGAGACCGGCGCCGCGAGGAGCCCGGACGCGGACGCGACCAGGGCGGGGATCGGGTCGCGCGGGGTCATCGTCGGGTCGAACTCCGGAACGCCCGCAACACCCGGGACATCTGGAACGTCCGGGATGACGGGCGAGGTCTTGCCGTGCTTCGGCCCGAGCCAGCCGCGCCGGCTCGGCAGCGTGATCCCGCTGATCAGCCCACCGATGAGCACGAGGACCGCACCGAGGATCAGCCCGGACGAGGTGCCGGCGCGGAACGTCTCCAGTTCGGCGGCGCTCGCGCCCTCGTCCGGGACGTGGTGGACGAGGAGCCCGACGATCGCGATGCCGAACGCGCCGGACGCCTCCCGGATCACGTTGATGACGCCGCTCGCGACCCCGGCCCGCTTCTCCGGGACGGCCTTGAGCACGTACATCACCAGCGGCATGCCGAGGGCTGCGCCGACGCCGACGAGCATGACGCCGGGCATCAGGTCGGCGTAGCCGTCACCGACCTTGAGCATGGAGAACAGCACCATGCCGAGGCCCATCAGCGCCATCCCGGCACCGATCGCCGGGCGCGGGCCGATCTTGGCCGACATCAGGAACGCCATCGGGGTCAGCACGATGATCGCGAGGGCCGGGGGCAGCATGACCAGGCCCGCCTCCGACGGCGAGAACCCCAGGAAGCGCTGCAGGAACGGCTGCGAGTAGAACATCATGCCGTTGAAGCCGATGCCGTACAGCATCTGCGACAGCAGCCCGCCGGTGAACACCCGGTTCCGGAAGAACCGCAGGTCGATCATGGGGTCGGGGGCCCAGGTCTCCACCACGATGAAGCAGACCAGCGCGATCACGCCGAGGCCGAAGACGCTGAGCACGGACGGGTCGGCCCAGCCGAGCTTGTTGCCGGCCTCCAGCCCGTAGATGAACGCGAACAGCATCGTCGCGGAGATCAGCACGCCGGGCAGGTCGATGCGGGCGTGCTTGTTCTCGCCGTGCGGGGTGAGGACGAACAGGCCCAGCACGATCACCAGGATGCCGGGCACGATGTTGATGAGGAAGATCCAGCCCCAGTGCCAGTGCTCGACGATGAACCCGCCGATCGCGGGGCCGAGCGCGGTCGCGGCGGACGCGGCGCCGATGAAGGCGATGTTGCCGATGGAGCGCTGCTTGTCGTTGCGCCCGACGGTGACCATCACCTGCGTGGCGGGCAGCACGAGCGCGGCCCCGGCGCCCTGCACGATGCGGGAGACGATCAGCACCTCGGAGGTGTCCGCGAGCCCGCAGACGGCGGACGCCGCGGTGAACACGACCATGCCGGTGGTGAAGGTGATGCGGCAGCCGAAGACGTCGCTGAGCCGCCCGCCGGTGATCATCAGGCAGGAGAACATCAGGATGTAGCCGGTGGCGACCCAGTCCTTGGCCGAGGACGACATGTCGAGGTCGGCCATGATCGTGGGCAGCGCGGTGAAGACCACCGTGTTGTCCATGGTGGTCATGAACGCGCTGACGGCCACCACCGCCAGCGCCCATCGGTATCGGCCGCGGGTCAAGAGTCCGTACGGCAGGGGTCCCGCACCGCCGGGAAATCCGCCGCTTCCCCCTAAAAGCAGTCGTCGCTATTGTTACTATTGGTTGGCGTCTCGTTACTCAGCCCTGACTCTGTGCCGGGCTGGCTCAACTATCCCATCAGGCCACATTGGTTACTCCCGAGTCTTGTCATCACCGTGACAAGACGTCGGTGAGAAAAGTGGTCTGGGTGCGCATCGTAAGCCGGTCAGCGTGGGACAAAGTGGTCCCTCCGCCTTCGATGAACGATCCCGGTTTCTTGGGGGGACCCCAGCGCATGCAGAGCAACGATCGTTCGGGAGCCGCGCGGGACGCCTCGCAGGACGAGCCCCGGGTCGGCGAGGACGCCATCCGCCGGCATCTGATCGAGCAGATCGCGCGCCGCTCCCGGACCGCCGTCGCCGACATCGACCCCGACCGGCCGCTGGAGGAGTTCGGGCTGGCGTCCCGCGACGCGGTCGCGATCGCCGGCGAGCTGGAGCAGATGCTCGGCCGGTCCCTGCCGGCCACCCTCGTCTGGGAACACCCCACGATCAACAAGCTCTCCGTCGCGCTGGCCGGCGGCGGCGCCCGGGAACCGGAGCCCGAGCCGGAGACCGTCCGGGCGGCGGGCGCGAGCGACGAGCCGATCGCCGTCGTCGGCATCGGCTGCCGCTTCCCCGGCGGCGACCGCGACCTGACCGGCCCGGCCGACTACTGGCGCTTCCTCACCGGGCGCGGCGACGCGGTCCGCGAGGTGCCGGACGGCCGCTGGGACCCGTTCGACGACGGCTCCCCCGAGGTCGGCGACCTCCTGGAGAAGACGACCCGGCTCGGCGGCTTCCTCGACGACGTCGCCGGGTTCGACGCGCAGTTCTTCGGCATCACCCCGCGCGAGGCCGCCGTCATGGACCCGCAGCAGCGGCTCGTCCTCGAGGTGGCGTGGGAGGCGTTCGAGCACGCGGGCATCGGCCCGGCGTCGCTGCGCGGCAGCCGCACCGGCGTGTTCGTCGGCGTGTCGGCGCCGGAGTACGCGGCGTTCACCGCCTCCGACCTGGTCTCCCTCGAACCGTTCACGGCGACCGGCGCCGCGCTCAGCATCATCGCGAACCGGCTGTCGTACCTGCTCGACCTGCGCGGCCCCAGCATGATCGTCGACACGGCGTGCTCGTCGTCGCTGGTGTCCACGCACCTCGCCGTGCAGGCGCTGCGCAGCGGCGAGGCCGACGTGGCGCTCGCGGGCGGCGTGAACCTGCTGCTGTCGCCGACCGTCACGATGACGTTCGACCTCGCGGGCGGGACGGCGGCGGACGGGCACTGCAAGGCGTTCGACGCGTCCGCCGACGGCATGGTCCGCGCGGAGGGCTGCGGCGCCGTCGTCCTGAAGCGCCTGTCGGACGCGCAGCGGGACGGCGACCGCGTCCTCGCCGTCGTCCGGGGCTCCGGCGTCAACTCCGACGGGCGCTCCAACGGCCTCGTCGCCCCGAACTCCGACGCGCAGCGCTCGCTGCTCCGCCACGTCTACGCGTCCGCCGGCATCGACACGCGCGAGGTCGACTACATCGAGGCCCACGGGACGGGCACGTTCCTGGGCGACCCGATCGAGGCCAAGTCGGTCGGCGAGGTCCTCGGCGTGGGACGCGACGACGACACGCCCCTGCTGCTGGGCTCCGCGAAGTCGAACCTCGGTCACATGGAGTCGGCGGCGGGTATAGCCGGGCTCATCAAGGCCGTCCTCGCCCTGCACCACCGGGTCATCCCGCCCAGCGCGCACTACAAGGAACCGAACCCGCACATCCCGTTCGACGAACTGCACCTCGCGGTCGTCGCGGAAGAGACTCCGTGGCCTGACCGGAACCATCCCGCGAGGGCGGGCGTGTCCGGGTTCGGCTTCGGCGGGACGAACGCACACGTCGTCCTCGAAGAGGCACCCGCGCAGGAGACGACCGTCCACCCGGCCGTCGTCAGGACGTTCCCGCTGTCCGACACCAGCGACGACCGTGTCCGCGACCATGCCGCCCTCCTCGCCGAGTGGATTCCGGCCCAGGACAGTGTGAAGCTCGCCGACGTGGCCCGCACCCTGCACGGGCGCGCCGGCCGCGGACGGGCCCGCGCAGCCGTCGCCGCCCGCGACCGCGCAGGGCTCATCGAGGGGCTCACCGCCCTCGCCGAAGGCCGTCCCCACGCCGGGGTGGTCACGGGCTCCGCGCTCGGCATGCCGGGCCGTCCCGTGTGGGTCTTCTCCGGGTACGGGGCACAGCGCGCGGGCATGGCGCAGCGCCTCCTTGAGGAAGAGCCCGCGTTCGCCGAGGCCATCGACGACCTGGACGGCCTGTTCGCCGAGGAGGGCGGCCCCGACCTGTGGTCGCTGCTCGAAGAGGGCCGCAAGCCGGACGGACCCGCCGACGCCATGCCGGTGCTGTTCGCCATCCAGATCGCCCTGGCCCGCATGTGGAAGACCTACGGCGTCACTCCCGGCGCCGTCGTCGGCCACTCGATGGGCGAGGTCGCGGCGGCGGTCGTCGCCGGTGCGCTCACGGTCGAGGACGGCGTCCGCGTCATCTGCCGCCGGTCGCGCCTGCTGACCCGGCTCGTCGGCGGCGGCGCGATGGCGGTGCTCGGCGCGTCCGCCGACGAGGTCGCGCGCCTCGCCGACGGCCTCCCCGAGGTCTACGCGGCCGTGCACTCCTCCCCGAAGCAGACCGTCGTCACCGGCGACGCCGACCAGGTTGCCGAGGTCGTGAAGCGCGCCGAGGCCGAGGGACGCCTCGCCCGGATGGTCCAGGCCGAAGGCGCCGGGCACTCCCCGCAGGTCGACCCGCTGATCCCCGAGCTGCGCGAACTCCTCGCCGAGGTCGGCGCCGAGCGCGGTACCCCGCTCGCCGACGGCATCAAGCTCTACACGACCGCGCTCGACGACCCCCGCGCCTACCTCGCGTCCGACGCGACGCTCGGCGTGGACCACTGGGCCGCCAACCTGCGCAACGCGGTGCGGCTCACCGACGCCGTCTCCGCCGCCGCCGAGGACGGCTACCGGACGTTCGTCGAGGTCAACGCCCACCCGATCCTCGCCCACGCGGTCGGCGAGACCCTCGACGGGACGGGCGCGCTCGTCACCCACACGCTCAAGCGGGCGCGCAAGGGCGAGGAGACCGACGACACGCTGACCTTCCACGCGCAGCTCGCGACCCTCGCCGCCCATGGCCTCAAGGTCGCGACGCCGTCGGACGGCCGCATCGTCGACGTCCCGCAGTCGCCGTGGCGGCACGAGCGGCACTGGGTCGACCTGTCGTCCCGCGCGTCCGGCAAGAGCGACGAGCACCCGCTGCTCGGCGCGCACGTGGAGATGCCCGGCGAGGACCGCCACGCCTGGCGCGCCGACGTCGGCCTCGCCGCGCAGCCGTGGCTGACCGGCCCGACCGTCCACGGCCTGCACGCACTCCCGGTCGCCGCGTTCGCCGAGATGGCGCTCGCCGCCGGGGCGACGGCGCTCGGCACCGGCGACGTCCGCGTCAACAGCCTGTGGATAGAGCGTCCGCTCGCGCTCGCCGAGCACACCACCGTGACCACGACGTTCACCGAGGCGGAGCAGCGGGTCGAGATCCACGCGCTGACGCCCGCGGGCACGTGGGCGCGGCTGGCCAGCGCGGACGTCGGCGAGGACCACCGCGCCCCCGCCGCGCCGCAGCCCGGTGCGGCCACCGAGGTCGGCGCCGCCGAGCGCGGCAGCCGGCACTACCGGCTGCACCCCGAGGTCTTCGACCGCTGCCTGTCGGTCCTGTCGGACGAGGCGGCCGGTGACGAGGGCGGCGTCTGGCTGGCCGAGACGATCGGCAGCCTCCGCGTCTACGGCCCGGCCCACCGCGGCGGCCACGTCCAGGCGCGGGTCGTCCGCGACGAGGAGGGCGTGACCGGCTCGGTCACCCTCCTCTCCGCCGACGGCGACCTCCTCGCCGAAGCGACGGGCATCGTCCTGCGCAAGGTCGACCGCCCCGGCATCCCGGTCCCTCTCGAAGACAAACTGGTCGAACTCCTCTGGGACGAATCCCCCCTCCAGGACACGGAGGCGTCCGACGGCGGGACATGGCTGGTCCTGTCCGACGAGGACGACGCGCTCGCCGTGGCGACCAGTGCGGGACTGGAGGAGCGCGGGAAGCGGGTCATCCGGCACCGGGTGACGAACCGGCCTCCGGACGACCACCCGGCCATGGAAGAGCCGGTCGAAGGCGTCGTGCTCGTCCCGTCGGCCGATCTCGTCGACGAAGAACTCGTGCTCGCCCTCGTCGGCGTGAGCCGTTCCCTGCCGGACGGGCCGCGCCTCTACGTCGCGACCCGCAGCGCACTCCCCCTGAACGGCGAGGAGGGGCTGCCCGGCCACGCGTTCGTCAGCGCGCTCACGCGCGTGCTGGCGTTCGAGCGGACCGTCCAGCGGGCCACCCACGTGGACATCGACCGCCCGGCCGACCTGGTCGCGGAGCTGGTCGCCGCCGGCGACGCCCGCGAGGTCGCCTGGCGCGCGGGCACCCGGTACGTGGCCCGCCTCGGCCAGGCCGCCCTCCCGGACGCCGCACCCAAGAGGAAGCGGATCGTCCGGCGCGGCGGCGCGTACATCATCACCGGCGGGTACGGCGGGATCGGCCTGGTCACCGCGCGGCTGCTCGCCGAGCGCGGCGCGGGACGCGTCGTCCTGTCCGGGCGGAGCGGCCCCGACGCCGACGCCGAGAAGGTGATCGCGCGCCTCCGCGAGGACGGCGTGGACGTCGGCGTCGTCCTCGGCGACATCGCGCGGCCCGGCACCGCCGAGCGCCTGGTCGAGGTCGCCCGGGAGGGCGGCAAGCGGCTGTGCGGCATCGTGCACGGCGCCGGCGCGATCGACGACCGGCTCATCGCCGACCTCGGCCCCGACGATCTCCACAGGGTGTGGACGGCGAAGGTCGAGGGCGCCCGCCGGCTCGGCGAGGCCACCTGGGACCTCGACCTCGACTGGCTCGTCATGCACTCCTCGGCCGCCGCGCTGCTCGGCTCGCCCGGCCAGGGCGCCTACGCCGCCGCGAACGCCGCGATCGACGCGCTGATGGCGCACCGCCGCGCGAACGGACGCCCCGGAACCACCATCAACTGGGGCACCTGGGCGCAGGTCGGCGGCGCCGCCGACGCGTCCGTCACCGTCATCGACCCGATCAGCCCGGCCGAAGGCGCCGAGGCGCTCGAAGCGCTGCTCGTGCACGACATGCCCGCGACGGGCGTGCTGCGCTTCGACCCGGCCACCGCCGTGAGCCTGTTCCCCGAGATCCGGACCATGCCCTACTTCGCCGCGCTGACCGAGGCGGCGGACGCACGCGGGGCGGGTGACGCGGGCCGCGCCGCCGGCGACTGGCCCGGCGTGGAGGCGCTCAAGGACCTCGACCCCGCCGCCGCCCGCAAGCTGATCGCCGCGCAGGTCAAGCACCGGATCGCGGCCGTCCTCGGGTTCGACCCGCAGCGCCTCGACCCGGCCGTCCCGCTCACCGACCTCGGCCTCGACTCGCTCGTCGCGGTCCGGATCAAGAGCGGCGTCGAGCACGACCTCGGGCTGACCGTCCCCGCGTCGGTCCTGCTCCAGGGCGCCAGCGTGAACGTGTTCGAGGAGTGGGCGGCGGGCGAGCTCGGCCTGTCGGACGCCCCGGCGCCCGCGGCCGTCTCGAACGCCGAATCCGGATATGTCATGCCGCGCGATGCCGCCGAGCGGCTCGCGGTCCGCATCTTCGAGGACGTCCTCGGCCTCGACCGCGTCGGCGTCACCGCCGACTTCTTCGCCGACCTCGGCGGGCAGGAGCACCAGGCCGACCAGATCGTGGCGCTCGTCTCCACCGAACTCGGCGGCGCGGTCACCCGGGGCGAGCTGTTCGAGGTCCCGACGGCGGAGAACGTCGCCGAGTACATCCGGGCGGCGGACGAGGAGGCGGCGCGGCAGACCGTCCGCCCGCTCAACCCGGGCCGTTCCGGGGGGCGTGGGGGGTCGTCCCCCCACAATGACGCGTCCGGCGACCGGCGGCCGATCTTCATCGCGCATCCGGCCGGCGGCACCACCGCCTGCTACCGCCAGCTCGTCGACCTGCTCGGCGACGACCAGCCGGTGTACGGGCTGGAGCGGTTCGAGGACGCGCCGTCCGTCGAGGAGCGCGCCGCCCGCTACGTCCAGCACCTGCTCGAAGCGCAGCCCGAGGGCGCGTTCCGGCTCGGCGGCTGGTCGTTCGGCGGCGTCCTCGCCTACGAGACCGCCCGCCGGTTGAAGGCCGTCGGACGCGAGGTCGAGTTCGTCGCGCTGTTCGACGCGGGACTGCCGCTGCCGGTGGACGACGAGTCCGACACCCTCGCCCGGCGCTTCGCCGCGTTCGCCGACTACATCAACGAGACGTACGGCCTGGACGTCACCCTCACCTACGAGGAGCTGTCCGGGCTGGACGAGGAGGCACAGTTCGCGCTCGTCATGGAGCGCGCGGCCCCGCTCGTGGACTACATCCCCCCGGCGGCCCTCACCCACCAGCTCACCTCGCACCAGGACACCCGCTCCCTGGAGGCGTACCAGCCCGAGCCGTACGACGGACGCGTCATCCTCTACTACGCGCCCGAGGAGACCCCCTGGGCCGTCCGGGATGCCCGCTATGTGCTCGACGGGACCAACGGTTTCGGCGGGCTCTGCTCCGACCTGGAGATCGTCACGATCCCCGGGGTGCACCACCTCAACCTGCTCGACCCGCCCGGTGTGGAGGTTCTCGCCGCGCACCTGGAGGGCCGGCTGGCCGGACGGCGGGAGCGCGACGCCGTCCTCACGTCCACAACGGCCCGCTGAGGGCCCGCCCCGAACCCCGTCGTCCCACGGAGGACACCCATGGCCCACTCCGGCTCGTCCCACCCTCTGCTCGATGCCGTACGCGGCGGCGCGAGCGGTCCCGAGCTGCAGGAGATCGACCTTCCGACACGCTTCCGCGCCGCGCACACCCGCAAGGAAGAAGTCGGCATCTTCGAGGGTCAGACCGACAAGGACGTGCGCCGCTCCATGCACGTCGGCGAGGTCGACATGCCCGAGCTCGCCCCCGACGAGTGCGTGGTCGCGGTGATGTCCGCCGCGATCAACTTCAACACCGTCTGGTCGGCGATCTTCGAGCCGATCCCGACGTTCGCGTTCCTGGAGAAGTTCGGCCGGCAGGGCTGGTACGGCGCCCGGCACGACCTGCCGTACCACATCCTCGGCTCGGACGGCTCCGGCGTCGTCGTGCGCACCGGGGCGGGCGTGAAGCACTGGAAGGTCGGCGACAAGGTCGTCCTGTCCCCGTCCTATGTGGACGAGGAGGACCACGGCTCCTACGACGACGGCATGATGTCGGAGACGCAGCTCGCCTGGGGCTTCGAGACGAACTTCGGCTCGCTCGGCGAGTACTGCATCGTCAAGGCGAACCAGCTGATCCGCAAGCCCGCCCACCTCACCTGGGAGGAGGCCGGCTCCAACACCCTCTGCGCCGCCACCGCCTACCGGATGCTCGTCGGGACGCACGGCGCCCGCATGAAGCAGGGCGACGTCGTGCTGATCTGGGGCGCGACCGGCGGGCTCGGCTCGTTCGCGACGCAGCTCGTCAAGAACGGCGGCGGCATCCCGGTCGGCGTCGTGTCGTCGGAGGAGAAGGCCGACATCGTCCGGTCGCAGGGCTGCGAGCACGTCATCAACCGCAACGAGCTGAACCTCGGCGAGCAGGGCCTGCGCCACCCGAAGGCCGGCCGCGTCCTCGGCGAGGCCATCCGGAGCCTTGTCGGCGAGGACCCCGGCATCGTGTTCGAGTACCTCGGCCGCGAGACGTTCGGTGCGTCCGTCTACGTCGCCAAGCGCGGCGGCAAGATCGTCACGTGCGGCTCGTCGACCGGTTTCAAGCACGAGTACGACAACCGCTTCCTGTGGATGCGGCTGAAGAGCATCATCGGCTCGCACGGCTTCAACTACCACGAGGCCGTCGAGGTGAACCGGCTGTTCGGCCTCGGCATGATCCACCCGACGCTGTCCGCGGTGTTCCCGCTGGACGAGGCCGGGGAGGCGACCCGCGCCGTCCAGACCAACCAGCACACCGGGAAGGTCGCCGTCCTGTGCGGCGCCGAGAAGGAGGGCCTGGGCGTGGACGACCCGGCCCTGCGCGAGCGCATCGGCGAGGAGAAGCTGAACCTCTACCGCCGCTGACACGACCGTGAGGGGACGGGCCCGGGATCGCCGGGCCCGTCCCTTTTTCACGCGTTCGGTGTGCTTCGCCGAGCCGCGTCCCCCCGTCGCCGGCCCAGACGCGACGGCCACCAGACGGCGCGTCCCAGGTCGTAGGAGGCGGCGGGCACCAGCAGCGCCCGGACGGCGAACGTGTCGATCAGGATCCCGACCACGATGATGAAGGCGATCTCCACCAGCGGGACGAACGGCAGTACGGCGAACAGCGAGAACGTCACCCCGAGGACGACACCCGCCGAGGTGATGACGCCGCCGGTGGTGGTCAGCCCGCGGACAACGGCCGCCCGCGCGTCGTCCAGCCGGACGTGCTCCTCCCGGATCCGGGCCATGAGGAAGATGTTGTAGTCCACGCCCACGGCGATGAGGAACGCGACGCAGAACAACGGCAGCGACGCCTCGGCGGCCGGGAATCCGAAGACGTGGTCGAAGGCGACGGCCGAGAGCCCGAGCGTGGCGGCGACGCTGAGCACCACGGTGGCGATGAGCAGCAGCGGGCCCGCCACCGCCCGCAGCAGCACGATCATCAGCAGCAGGACGACCACCAGTACGAGCGGGACGACCGTCAGCAGGTCGGTCTTGCCCGCCTCGATGGTGTCGATGCTGATCGCCGTGGTCCCGCCCACGCGTGCTTCGGCGTCGACCTTGTGCACGGCGTCCCGCAGCCGTTCGACGGTGTCCTTGGCCGCGGCACCGTCCGGCGGGTCGGACAGGGTCGCCTGCAGCAGCACCCGTCCGTCCACCACCTTCGGCGGGCCTCCGGGAGCGTCGCTGTAGGGGGTCGTGCTCTCCACGCCGTCCACGCCCTGGGCCGCCCGCGTCAGTTCGGCCTGCGCCGCGGCCGGTCCGGCGATGAGCGCCGGGGCGCCGGCGCCGGCCGGATAGTGGCGGGCCAGCACGTCCAGACCGACCACCGAGTCGGGCTTGCCGCCGATGAACTGCTCGCTCATCGCGGACCCCGACGCCTTGAACGTCGGCAGGAACGCCGCGCACACGACGAGGACCACCGTCACCCCGACCCAGACCGCGCGCGGACGGTGCGAGACGACCCGCGCCGCCCGTCCCCAAATGCCGTGCTCCAGGGTGTGCTCAGACCCGTACGCCGGACGCAGCGGCCAGAACGCGGCCCGCCCGATCAGCGCGAGCACCGCGGGAAGGAAGGTGAACGTCGCGATGAGCGAGGCGCAGATCCCGAGCGCGAGGACGGGCCCGTAGCCGCGGTTGGAGCTCAGCTCCGACAGCAGCAGGCACATCATCGCGATGATCACCGTGATGCCGGAGGCGGCGATCGCGGGCGCCGACCGGCGGGTCGCCACGGCGATCGCCTCGTACGCCGACTCCCGGTCGCGCAGCTCCTCCCGGTACCGGCCGACGATCAGCAGCGCGTAGTCGGTGGCCACGCCGATGCAGATCAGCACCAGCGCGCCCTGGCTCTGCCCGTTGAGGTCGATGAGGTCCTCGCGCGCGAGGAAGTAGACCGCGACCGACGCGAGCGTCTGCGCGAGCTGCGCGGTCGCCAGCACCACGATCGGCAGGATCACGCTGCGGTAGACGAGGACCAGGATGAGGAACACGGCGAGGGACGCGATGAGCAGCAGCCGCACGTCGGCGCCCTCGAAGATGCTCGCGAAGTCGCCCGCCATGCCGCCCGGCCCGGTGACGTGGGCGGTGAGGCCGGGATGGCTCCACGCCAGCTCGCGGATCTCGTCCACCGCGCCGGGGAGGACGCTGGAGTCACCCGAGGTCGAGAGGGGGACGACGATCTGGAGCGCCCGCCCATCGGCCGACGGGACTGGCCCGGCCGCCCGTCCGGCGACGCCCTCCACCGAGGCGATGGCTCGCAGATCGGCCCGCACCGCCGCCCGGTCGGCCGCGGTGACACCGGAGTCGCGGACGTAGACCACCACGGCCGGTGTCCGCTCGGCGCCGAAGAAGCCGGGCTCCAGCTCCGCCACCCGGGTCGCCTCGGCGCCCGACGGCAGGAACGCGGCGTTGTCGTTCTTGACCACCTCGCCCAGCATCCCGGCGTAGTTCCCGCCGGCGCCCAGGAAGGCGACCCACCCGATGATCAGCACCACGGGGACGAGCCACCGGTAACGGCGGCGCCTCCCGGACGCCATGTGAACGTGCATTACTCCTCCGGTTCGGTACGCGTGCGCGGCGAACCGAACCGGGAAGAAGCGGCGACTATCCTTGAGGTCGGCACCTTGCAGCCGCAGCCCGTTCACGGTTCGGTTCGAGGTCGATCCCCGGCGCGGTGTTGCAGCACCGCGCCGGGGGCTTTTTTCGTCTACTCCGGGTCGCCGCCCCTTTCCGCGAGTTCCCGCAGCTCGTCCGGCAGCTCTCCGGAGCGGTGGAACTCGCGCCACTGCGCCAGGCCCGGCAGCGAACCCCCGGTGATCTCCGCGAGCAGGCCGCGCGCCCACCCGACCTCGGCCCGGCGCGCGGCCAGCTCGTACTCGGTCTCGATGAGGAACAGCCGGGGCACCGCCTCGGCGCTCCCGGCCAGCTCCGCCTCGACCGCGGCGATCCGCGCCTCCAGGGCGCCGACCCGTCCTTCGAGCAGGCGGGCGACCTCGTCCGGGGGGAGCACCGCGAGCAGGGACAGCCCGGCCTTGAACCGCTCCTCCGACTCGGGCACCGCGACCAGCTCGCGCACCCAGTCGACCATCTCGGCGCGTCCCGCCTCGGTGATCCGGTAGACGGTGCGTTCGGGGCGGCCGCCCTCACGCTCGCTCTGGACGGCCGCCACGAAGCCGTACTTCTCCAGGTTCTGGACGACCCGGTACAGGGAACCCCACTTGATCCCCATCTGCTCGTCCTTGCTCCGGGCACGCAACACCGAGGCGACCTCGTAGGGGTGCATGGGCCTGGTGACGAGGGCGGACAGCACGGCCAGCCCCAGCAGGTTCGACACCTTCCGCCGCTTGGCCACGACCCACCCCCGTCCGCGCTACTCCGGTGCGACTATACGCATCGGAGTAATAGGGAGACAAGCGAAACGCCCGCCGGTTCGCGACCCGGCGGGCGTTCTGCGCTATCTCGGTCAGGAACCGATCAGCGTGGCATAGACGATCAGGTTGTCCTTGTAGTGGCCGATCTTCTTGTCGAAGGCGCCACCGCACGTCACCAGCCGCAGGGACGCGTGGTCGAGCGACTCACCGAACACCTTCTTGTGCGGGAAGGCGTCCTTGTCGACCCGCTGCGCCTTCTGCACGGCGAACGTCGCGGTCGTCCCGTCCTTGCGGGCCACCGCGATCTTGTCGCCGGGCTTCAGGTCCTTCAGCCGGTAGAACACCGCCGCCTTGCCGTTGGCGTCGACATGGCCGAGGATCACCGCCGGGCCGATCTCGCCCGGCGTGACGCCCTCGTCGTACCAGCCGGCCAGGTTCGGCTTGGTCAGCGGCGGCTCCTCGACGCGTCCGTCGGGCAGCAGCCCGACCGCGCCGACCGGAGCCGACACACCGATCTTCGGGATGGCGATCTTCGTCGGCGGCGACTGCGACAGCGGATGGACGTTCGCCGCGGGCGTGGTCGCGCCCGTCGTCTCCGTCGCCGCGGGCTTCGGTGCGCCGGAGGCGGCGGCGTCCCCGCCGTCGTCCCCGCCGCAGCCGCTGAACAGCATTCCGATGAGCAGCGCACCGGCCGCCGCGCTCACGGCGCGGCGACCGGCGGCCGATGCAGGAAGTCCCGGCAACGTTACGACCGCTCCGCGGCCGAGCGGCGGCGCAGCGCGATCGCGCCGAGGCCGACCGCCATCAGCGCGCCCCAGCCGGCGGCCAGCAGCGGCGCCGGGGAGTTCTGGTCGCGGTTGTACATGCTGCCGTCACCGGTGTCGATACGGCCGGTCGGGATCTTCGGGGTCTTCGGCGTCAGCGTGCTGCCGCCCTTGTTCCCCTTCTTGCCGCCGTTCCCGTCGGCCTTCTCGGGCTGCGTGGTGAACTTGACCGAGCCGTAGTCCTTGCAGACCACCGTGGCGGTCGTCGGGTTCGGCAGGTTCTTGCGGAACGTGCCGGTGGCGGTCCAGGTGTTCTCGCCGGCCTTCTTCACCGGCAGCGGGTTCTGCGTGTAGCCGTTGCTGGTGATGCTCACCGACGTCGGGCAGATCACCTTGAACGTCGTCTTGTAGCCGGGCGCGACGCGCAGGCTGGACAGCTTCACCTTGTCGGTACCGAACTTGAACGCCGGCTCGTTGGGCGTGCCGGGGTTCTCGCCACCGGGGTTCTCACCACCGGGGTTCTCGCCGCCCTTGACCGTGACCCAGACGGGCTTGTTCGACCCGGCCTGCTGCTCGCACTTGAGCTGCGTGCCGTCCGCGGCCTTGACCGTGCTGCCGATCTGCTCCGCCGTGCAGGCGTCACCGGCCTTGGGCGCGGTGTCGTCCGGGGTGGCGAGTGCGGGCGCCGCCATACCGAGCATCATGGATCCCGCAGCGATTCCCACCGCGGCCAGCCGACTTGCGCGCATTGCTGCTCCTCTGTTCGGGGGCTTTCCGCGTCCCAGGCGAAGTTGAGATGTGCCCGTGCGATGGCGGGGGATGTGCCGCGGGCCGGCGGCTGGCATGCAGGGCCTCGTTGAACTACGAGCGCCAGGGGAGACGGAAGAGATTGATGAATCGGCAGCCTAGCGGGGTTCCGCCGGAGCGCGCCCCGGAAAATGCCTGGTCGGGGGCTAATGGCCGGACCAGGTCATGCGCGAGGGATGCGTAAACCCCTTCCCGTCGCCACGCGACCCCGCTATCTCATCGCCCCGGCTGATCAGCGGAAATAACGCAGTGTGAAAGGGCGACCCCATCTGCTGCCACCACTCGATTGTGCCGATGCGGAGCGTACTTCCTGTTCGCTCAGAGCGAAACCGCACGTCACCGAGTGGCCGTGACCTGCCCTGCGACCGACCAAAAGTGGTTGAAAGGTGAATCACCGAGGCCGTTAGGAGTAGCAGGTGATTGCCATGCGTCGGTGTGAATTGCGCCACACTCACCATTCGCCTCGGCCGTCGGAAATGGTCGTCAGGTGGGCAGCGGCCGTTCATCTACTACATGCTTCATCACGAGGGTGGAGTTCAGCCGCTGTACACCTGGGAGTGCGCTCAGCACATCGTCCTCCAACTCCTGATAGGCGGTCAGATCGGCGGTGACGATGCGCAGCAGGTAATCGGGATCGCCGAACAGCCGCTGCGCCTGCACCACTTCCGGGACGCGCGTTACCGCCTCCTCGAAGCCGAGCAGCGTTTCCCGGTCCTCCTGCCGCATGGTGACGAAAACGAGGGCCTGGAAGGTCAGCCCGAGCGCGGCGGCGTCCACGACCGCCCGGTACCCGCGGATGGTGCCGCTGCGTTCCAGCTCCCGCAGCCGCCGATGGCAGGGCGAGACGCTCAACCCGACCCGCGCCGCCAGCTCGGTGATCGTCAACCGCCCATCCACCTGGAGCGCAGCAAGAATCTTCCGATCGATACCGTCCACGAAGAAGATCCTTCCACCACTGACCGACGATCGAGGCAAAGTCGCAAACACCTTCTCGCAAATAGAGAATACGCTTCCCTCAGTAGCGGCAGGTGCCCCCCAGCTTCACCGCCCCCGTCCGCGTTGACCCGCGGCGTGTTGTTGTTATGAGCGCGTCGAAAACAACAACACGCCGCAGATCAACGAGTTGGTGGCCCGGTCGACGTTCGTGGGACGCCGCACTAGAGAGGGAGGGGAAGCCATGGCGACCGGCTCCGTACTCGCCTTCTGGGCGGTCGCGTTCCTGCTCATCGTCGTGCCGGGCCCGGACTGGGCGTTCACCATCGGCGCCGGCCTGACCGGCCGGTCCGTCGTCCCCGCCGTCAGCGGCCTGGTCACCGGATATGCCGCCGTCACCGCCATCGTCGCGGCCGGTGTCGGCGCGCTGGTCGCCGGTTCCCCGTCCGCGCTGACGGCCCTGACCTTGGTCGGCGGCGCCTACCTCATCTGGCAGGGCGCCACGACCCTCGTCCGTCCGGCCGCGGCGAGCACCGGGCCCGAGGCCGGTACCGGCTGGCACACCTTCCTGCGCGGCATAGGCGTCAGCGGCCTCAACCCCAAGGGCCTGTTGCTCTTCGTGGCACTCCTGCCCCAGTTCACCGACCCCGATGACAGTTGGCCCGTCGCGAGCCAGATCGGTGTCCTCGGCCTTACCTTCATGGCCACCTGCGCGGTCTGGTACCTCTGCCTGGGCACCCTCACCCGAACCGTGCTGGACGGCCGTCCGGGCAAGACTCGCCTGATCAGCCGACTCTCCGGCGCCGCCATGGCGGCCTTGGGCGTCTACCTCCTGCTAGACCACTTCCTAGCCTGACCACGGCCGAGCGCAGGCTCAGGTGTCGGCTTCGATAGAGGAATCCAAATAGGGGCCCAGTTCCCGGGCGACGGTCGTCAGCGGACGCACGGACTGCTCGGCCTTGGCCATCAGGACCGCGCCCTCCAAAGCACTGATCATCAGTGTCGCCAGCGCACTGGCCTTGCGGGACGGGACGCCCATGGCGGTCAGTTCCCGCGCGATCGGACGGCGCCATGCGGCGAACGCGTCAGCGGCGGCGGCCCGGGTGGAGGCGACGGAGTCCGCGCAGTCGACCGTCGCCGCGGCGACCGGGCAGCCGCCCGCGAAGCCCTCGGCGCGGAACTCGTCCGTCCATTGCCGCACCATCGCCGCGAAGAGCCCGCTTGGGGAAGGACGGGACATGGAGGCCATGAAGCGATCGATCCGGGCAGCCGCGTAGCGCCCGGCCCACTCCACGGCCTCGTTCACCAACTGCTCTTTGCCGCTGGGGAAGTAGTGCTGGAGCGACCCGCGCGGCGCGCCCGCGTGGGCGGCGACCTCGCGCAGTCCGGTGGCGGTGACACCGTCCCGGCGGATGAGCTGCGCGGCGCTGAAGACCATCCGCTCGCGGGGATCCCGATCCTCTGTTTCCGGCTTCACCTGGACCATTATCATGACCGCTGTCATAATCGGCAAGGTCGGCACGTCCCCACGAGCGCCCCGCCGCCACCCCTGTGCGGAGCGCCGTCCAGCCCGCGACCGGAGGCGACGGTGGACACGAATGTCGGATTCATCGGACTCGGCGTCATGGGACGCCCCATGGCGGTCAACCTCGCCCGCGCCGGAACCCGCCTGATCGTCTGGAACCGCACCCCGGCCCGAGCCGAGGAGCTGCGCGCGGCGGGAGCGGCCGTGGCGTCCAGCCCCGCCGAGGTGTGCAGGCGCGCGGACGTGGTGCTCCTCATGCTGGCCGACGGCCCCGCCATCGACACCACCCTCGGACGCGGCACGCCGGACTTCGCCGCGAACGTCGCGGAACGAGTGATCGTCCACATGGGGACGACATCACCGACCTACTCGCGCGACCTGGAAGCCGACGTCCTTGCGGTTGGCGGACGCTACGTCGAGGCGCCGGTATCGGGCTCGCGTGGCCCGGCCGAAACAGGCGAACTCGTCGCGATGCTGGCCGGTGAACCGGCGGCCGTTGCCCTGCTCCAGCCGTTGATCGCCCCGATGTGCCACCAGACGTTCGTCTGCGGACCCGTCCCGCAGGCGCTGCAGATGAAGCTCGCGGTCAACCTGTTCCTGATCACGATGGTCACCGGCCTGGCCGAGTCGTTCCACTTCGCCGACCGGCACGGCCTGGACCAGCGGCGGCTGCTGGACGTCCTTGCCGCCGGCCCGATGGCCAGCACCGTCTCCCGCGCGAAGGCGCACAAGTTGCTCGCCCGCGACTTCAGCGTCCAGGCATCCATCACCAACGTCCTGGACAACAACCGGCTCATCGCCGAAGCCGCCCGTCGGGCGGGCATCGCCTCACCCGTCCTGGACGCCTGCCACGCCCTGTACCGCGAAACCCAGGAGCTGGGCCACGGCCCGTCCGACATGGCCGCCGTGATCCACGCGCTCGCCGCCCGAACCAACGCCCACCCCCAGACTGCCCAGCAGCCCTAACGCGCCGCCCACCAAGCCCCACCAGATCCGTTGACCTGCGGCGTGTTGTTGTTATGAGCCGCCGGATAACAACAACACGCCGCAGATCAACGACGTGGTGGCTCGGTCGACGGTCGTGGACACCGCACTAGCCTTGCCGGTAGGCCGATTCCGGGAGGCACTCCAGATGGCAGAGCGGCTGATCGAGGCGAGCGGCGTCGAGATCTGCACGGAATCCTTCGGTGACCCGGCGGATCCGCCGATCCTGCTCATCATGGGGATCGGCGCGTCGATGCTCTGGTGGGAGGAGGGCTTCTGCCGGATGCTCGCCGACGGCGGACGCTACGTCGTCCGCTACGACCACCGCGACACCGGACGCTCGACCACGTACGAACCGGGCCACCCCGGCTACACCAACCTGGACTTGGTCGATGACGCCGCCGCCGTCCTTGACGCCTATGCCATCCCGTCCGCGCATGTAGTGGGCGTCTCAGCGGGCGGCGCGCTCGCCCAACTC
Organism: Spirillospora sp. NPDC047418; assembly: GCF_040643275.1. Lineage (NCBI taxonomy): Bacteria > Bacillati > Actinomycetota > Actinomycetes > Streptosporangiales > Thermomonosporaceae > Spirillospora > Spirillospora sp. NPDC047418. Next base: position 617 of record NZ_JBEYTW010000016.1, on the reverse strand, counting down.
CTGGCGCTGGACCATCCCGGCCGCGTCCTCTCCCTAACCCCCATCAGCACAAGCCCCGCCCTGCCCGGCGGCCCTGCCCTGCCGCCGCCGGCCGAGGAGTTCGGACGCTTCTTCTCGACCGCGAAGGTCGACTGGTCCGACACCGCATCGGTGATCGACTACCTGGCCGCCTACGACGTCATGCTCGCCGGAACCGAACGCCCGCCGGACGAGACGGCGATCCGCGCGCTCGTCCGCCGCGACGTGAACCGTGCCCGCGACATCAGAGCGATCCAGAACCACGATGCGATCCCGGAGGCCGACCGCCACCGGGAGCCCCTGTCATCGGTAGCCGTGCCCACCGTGGTGATTCATGGCACCGCGGACCCGATGTTCCCGATCGAGCACGGCGAAGCACTGGCCGAAGAAATCCCGGGTGCCGCCTTCGTCCGCCTCAAGGGAGCCGGTCACGGACTGAAACGCCCAGACTGGGAAACCGTCGCGCACACGATCCTCACCCACACAGGCGCACAGCACGCCTAGTACTCCAGTTGTAGATCGCGATCTTGCTGGTCGGGGCTGGTCCGGGAACGGGTGCGGCCACCGGTGATCATCGGTGTGTGAAGACAGAAGATCAG